>NZ_JAOPHO010000003.1:0-251171 GCF_033141925.1 Peribacillus sp. CSMR9 | reverse complement strand
GGTTATTTCCAAGGGAAGCAAAATATGAAGCCCTTCGCTTTCTCACAAGTCATCGAACAGGTGGCACGAATCACATTTGATGTTAAAGTGGGCGTTTCATAACAAAAGAAAATTTCCCATGAAAATTTTAATGGGAAAGAAACTGCAATGTAAAGGATAAATGAAATATTCTGACAAATATATTGACTAAAGAAAGACTATGAATTAATATAACAATATATAACATTACATAATGTTGTATATCAAATATTGAAGGGGTGGGAAAATGAGTAAATCTGTTATTAATGTAAAAAGTAATGTAAAAACAGTATTGGATCAATTAAAGGGTAGGAAAATTAACAATATTTATTTTGTAGCATGCGGGGGATCTTCTGCCATTATGTATTCAGCTAAGTATATACTGGATCGTGAAGCTAAAAATATAACTTCCGATCTATATAGTTCAAATGAGTTTATACATCGTAATCCACAACAATTAGGGAAGGAATCTTTAGTAATTTTATGCTCTATGTCTGGAACAACTCCTGAAACAGCAGAAGCGGCTAAGTTTGCAAAAAGTAAAGGTGCGTTTACAGTGGCATTAACGAACGGACCAGCATCACCATTGGCCCAAAATTCGGACCTTTATATTAAATATGAATGGGGTAACGGTGTAAACGCCTTTGATACAAACCTCAGTGTTTTATATCAACTAGTTTTTGGCGTACTTCATATAGCGGAAAACAATGAGAAGTTTGGAAAACTAGTATCAAGTTTAGAGAACTTACAGCCAGTGTATGAAAAAGCTCTACAGCAAGAAGCTTCTAATGCAAGAGTATTCGCCCAATCTCATGCAAAAGAACCTGTTATCTATACAATGGCAAGTGGTTCCAACTATGGGACAGCCTATTCTTTCAGTATTTGTATCTTAATGGAAATGCAATGGATACACTCACATGCCATTCATGCTGGTGAGTACTTCCATGGACCATTCGAAATTATTGACGAAAATGTACCGTTTATCATTCTATTGGGATTGGATGAAACAAGACCGTTAGAAGAAAGAGCGTTATCTTTTTCTCAGCGTTATGGCAAAAAGCTAACTGTGTTAGATGCAAAACAGTATGATCTTGGTGGTATCGATGAAGAAGTAAAAGGATATATTGCGCCGCTAATCTTAAATCGTGTATTGCGTCAATATGCAGAAGAATTAGCGGAAGCGCGTAATCATCCTTTAAGCAAGAGACGTTATATGTGGAAAGTAGAATACTAATAGCTGGAGAAAACTTAATATTCTGTATATTTTATTTACGAATTATACTATAATGTTTTATAACATTATAGTATAATTCCTGATATTAAAAGCATTTATAAAAAGGAGGGTATTCATGAGAATAACAAAACTTATATTTGCATCATTTTTAAGTTTATCTTTAATGCTTGGGGGATGTTCTGGTGAAAAAACAGCTTCAGAATCAGATGTTGGAAAAACTACCTTAACATTTTTCCATAGGTGGCCAAAGGAACCGGAAAAAACTTACTTTAATGAAGTTGTAAAAGAATTTGAAAAACAAAACCCCGATATCCATATTAAAACCGAAGCAGTGCTAAACGATTCGTATAAAGACAAAATTAAAGTAATGACTGGTACAAATAATCCACCTGATGTTTATTTCTCATGGAGTGATGAATTTGCCAGTCAGTTTGTGCGAGGAAATAAAGCTTTGGATTTAACTTCTTATTATAAAAACGATCCGACATGGTCTTCTCAACTCGTTCCATCCCAAGTCAAACCATATACATTTAATAATAAGGTGTATGGTGTCCCCGTAACAATGGATGGGAAAATGTTTTTCTATAACAAGGATGTTTTCGAAGATTTGAACATAAACCCACCTAAAACATGGAATGAATTAATCGATGTATTAAAAGTGTTAAAAAAGAATAACTACACAGCCATTCAATTCGGTAGTCAAGATACTTGGACAATTTCCCATTATGTGGGCACATTGAATCAACGCCTTGTTAGACCGGAAGTGCTGACAGTGGATTATAATCGAAAAACTGGGAAATTCAAGGATGACGACTACATAAAAGCGCTTGAAAAATTCCAAGAGTTGTTACCTTATTTTAACGAGAATACGAATTCAATAGATCATGAATATGCTAGGCAGCAATTTTCAAATGGTAAAGCACCTATGTTTTATGCAGAAACGGCAGAAATCAAGCTATTTGGACCCACTAAGTTTGAACTTGGAATGTTTAACTTTCCTGAAGTGGAAGGCGGAAAGGGTAATCAAACAAATCTAACGGGATCACCTGAGGGCTTTATGATTTCTTCTAAGACAAAGCATCCTAAAGAAGCGATGGAGTTTTTAAAGTTTCTAACCACTAAACAGATGGGAGAGAAACTAGTCACTGATGTGGGCAAGTATAGTGCAGTTAAAGGAACGGTGAATGAAAATAATTCTTCCCCAGAACAGCTGGAAGCGGTCCAAAGCATATTAAACACAAAGGAAATGGCCCCATGGTTTGACATGAGCATTGATGCGCGTATTGCAGATGCCTATTTAACAGGAACACAAATGATGTTAAATGGAGATAAAACACCTAAACAAATGCGTGATGTTCAAAAAGCTGCTGATACTGTTAGAACTGAAGCGGGGAAATAAGGGAAATCAGTTTTCCGTTTTATTAAGGGAGTGATTTTTTAATGATAAAACTCGATAAATTTGTACCTTATCTATATCTTCTACCAGCCTTAGTTTTTTTACTGCTTGTTTATATCCCCATTTTCCAAAATATTGGCGATAGTCTGTATAATTGGAGTACTTTTTCACCAAATAAAGCATTTGTAGGGTTGGAAAACTACTTTACTTTATTTAAAGATCCCGTTTTCTATGAAGCTTTAAAAAATAATATTCTTTATGCATTGATTTCAATTATTTTCCAGGTATTTGGAGGATTAATTGTTGCAGCTATTTTAGAAGATAAATTGATCCGAAAATTTTCACCTATCTTTCGAACCGTTTATTTCTTACCAGTCGTTGTTTCAATGACAGTCATAGCTTTATTGTTTAGTTTTTTTTATAACCCGGAAGTGGGATTGTTAAATCAGTTTCTGGAAATGATTGGATTAAACGATTTAGCACAACCATGGCTGGGTGATAGTGAAACGGCAATCTATGCAGTCATTGCTGTCTCACAGTGGCAATCGATTGGTTATATAGCCATGTTATATATCGTATCCATTCAAAAAATATCACCTGAATTATATGAAGCAGCTGAAATGGATGGAGCGAATAAAATAAAAACGTTTTTTCACATTACTGTTCCAGCAACCAAGGAAATGACATTTGTAGCCGTAATATTAACACTGACAGGTGCTTTTACAGTGTTTAATGAGCCATATATCTTAACCGGAGGAGGACCGGGAACTTCTTCTGAAGTACTAAGTACCTATTTATATAAAACGGCTTTTTCAAAAGATATGATGGGATATGCTTCTGCCATTGCTACGGTTATCTTAATTATTACGTTACTTATTTCCCTTGTTCAAATGAAAATATTTAAAACAGGAAAGGAGGACTAATAATGGAGATGCCTAAATCAACTATTAGAGTACCGGAATTAGTTGTGGAAAATCTAGAATATGAAAGGAAAAGAAAAGTCTTTAATATGAGAGTAGCACTTGTCTATTCAGGTTTGATCGCCTACTTTCTTGCTGTTGCATATCCCTTATTATGGATGGTCATCAGTTCTTTCAAAAGCACAGAGGAAATTTTCAGCCATAGTTGGTCACTTCCTCATAGATGGTTGTTTGAAAATTATGTAACAGCTTGGAATAGTGGGATTTCTTCCTACTTTTTAAATAGTGTCATGGTTACTGGCATGACTTGTATTCTAACGGTATTAGTAAGTGCGTTGGGTGCCTACGGATTATCTCGCTTTGATTTTCGTGGAAAGGCTTTCATTTTGGTCATATGCTTAGGCGGTTTGATGCTATCTCCCCAAGTAAGCCTTATCCCTTTGTATAATATAATTCAGAAGCTAGGTATATATAACACACACTGGGCGTTAATTTTACCTTATGTAGCATACAGAATTCCGCTAACCATCTTATTGATCCGGGCCTACTTCCTGTCCATTCCGGGAGAACTGGAAGAGGCTGCCCGGTTGGATGGATGTACGAATCTTGGAATCCTTTTTAGAATTTTCATCCCTATGAGTAAGCCTATATTATTAACAACGGCAATTTTAACAGCTTACTATACATGGAATGAATTTATGTTCGCCATCATCTTCATAGACGATGATAGTTTACGTACGATACCTGCCGGTCTAATGCAATTCCGAGATGCACTGCAAACCGATTGGGGTGTGTTACTTTCTGGATTAACTATTTCAGCGGCACCTATCGTCATTTTATTTTTATTCATGCAGAAGTATTTTATCCGTGGAATTGCTAGTGGAAGTGTAAAATGATAACAGGGGGAACAGGCATGAAATTAATTGGAATTGGAGATAACGTAGTAGATTTTTATAAAGACCAAGGAAAGATATATCCTGGCGGCAATTCATTAAACGTGGCAGTGCTGTACAATCGTTTAAATGATAAACAGTCTTCATATATTGGCATTGTAGGTAATGACGTGGCAGCAGACCATGTGTTAGAGGTATTGCAAAAGGAAAAGATAGAGATTAGTAGAGTAAGACAAGCAGTAGGAGAGAATGGGATGGCAGTCGTCGCGTTGGATAAGGACGGGGACCGAATTTTTGTTGGTTCCAATAAGGGGGGAATTCAATCTAGATTGGGGATTGTACTGAATGACAAGGATTTGGATTATATTCGGCAACACGACCTTCTTCATACAAGTGTATATAGCCGAATAGAGCATAATCTTCCAATATTAAGCCAATTCATTGACATTTCTTTTGATTTTTCGACAAATCAAGAGGATCACTATTTACAAAAAGTTTGTCCGTATGTAACTTATGCATTTTTTTCCGGAAGCAATTTGAACGAGGCAGGGTGCAATGCACTGATTCAAAAGGTGCATTCGTTCGGCACAAAAGTGATATGTGTTACTCGTGGGGAAAAGGGAGCAATTTTATCAACTGAAAATCAATTATATGAACAAGCTATTATCCAAACCAAAGTTGTAGATACGTTGGGGGCGGGAGATTCTTTTATTGCTGGTTTTCTCTCATCGTACGTCCAGGGTCAAGATGTATATAAAGCTTTACAAAAAGGAGCTTTAGTTGCCTCCCAAACCTGTCAGGACTATGGTGCTTTCGGATATGGTAAAGAATATCATCCTGACCATATGATGGTTTAAAATGATTTAGATGGAAAAAGGTAACGAGATCCCGGATTAGGACGGGGATTCGTTACCTTTTTCTTGTGATATGGAACTATCAATCGTAAAAGTCACTCGATTAGCAGGATAATAGAGGAAGGATGAATGGATAGGTTGCTTCTT
Organism: Peribacillus sp. CSMR9; assembly: GCF_033141925.1. Taxonomy (NCBI): domain Bacteria; kingdom Bacillati; phylum Bacillota; class Bacilli; order Caryophanales; family Bacillaceae; genus Peribacillus; species Peribacillus sp. CSMR9. The sequence continues at coordinate 245,709 of NZ_JAOPHO010000003.1, read as the reverse complement.
AGCGTCATATGCCACTTTCTCCACTTTGAAAAGGGGGTCTCCCACTTCGCATTCTAAATATTTTGCTTCATCAGCATTTGCCAAAACCATATTTAAAAGTTTCGTGTTATGAACAGGAGTTATATTATATTTATGCTTTATGATATCATACATGGAAACAGAGTTATGGACATGTTGATTTAAATCAGGCAGGACCTTTAAGGAATAATGAGAAATTTCTAAGGTGAGAGGTTGATTATCATAGTATAAGATCCTTTGTAATTCAAGAACATCACTTTCAGGGGTAATCTCCAAGGATTTGGAAATATTAGCCGATGCAGGTATTATCCCAAATGAAAGGATTTTTGTTTGAGGTATCTTCCCTAATTCTGACATATATTCAGCATGACCATTAACAGCAAATAATTCCCTTTTTACTTTAGGATATTGGACAAATGTTCCCTTTCCTTGTTGGCGTATTAGAAGACCCTCTTCCACCAAGTCCAAAACCGCCTTTCTGACAGTAATGCGACTTACTCCATATATGTCACATAATTCTGTTTCGGTTGGTAATCTTTCGCCAGGAGAGTAAATCCCTTTGTTTATATCTTCGATAATAGATTGTTTTAATTGTATGTATAATGGTGTAGAACTATGTGTGTTGAGTTTCATGTTTTCCCCTTTCTCGTATTTTTCCTTTTATTATAACGTAATGTGATGTTATAGTACAAATCTTCAATTCGACAGACAGACCTCCCGCAACAACAATCCGTGATAAGAATGTCGCGGATCTTTTTGCGTGGGAAAATCTGCACTTTTTGCACAGTAACCATAAAAAGAGTATATAACTACGATCTGAATAGGGAGTGCAGCAACCATCTTATAGTTAAAGCAAATGCCCAAATCATAAAAAGTCATAATACGACATCAAATTCCAGCATATTTCTACTTTGCCATTTTGTATAATGAGATAGAAAAATATTTTATGTAAGTGATTGTTGTAATGTGAAAAAATAAAATCGTTTCAACTCTAGGAGTTGCCGTTTTATCGGCAAGTATTGCGGCACCAACATTTGCAGCTAATGAAACATCCCCTGGTACACCCATTCAACAAACTTATTCGGTTTCAGGTTTTACAGCATGCGGAACTTGGGAAAAAGCTAGAACAAATTGCGAGTGATAGCCAAGGTAAAGTAAAAGTGGATGTAGCTGGATATTCCAATAGAAATAGAGAAATCTATAAAGCAACCGTGGGAACAGGCGACAAAGTCGTTTTAATTCAAAGTGAGATCCATGGAAATGAGAAAACTGGTACGGATGCAATCTTGAATATCTTGAAGTTTTTGGGAACCAATTCTCCTGAAGCGGAGAAAATTCGTAAAGACATTACCCTTGTCGCTTTGCCTAAAATGAATCCGGATGCTGCTGAATTGAACCGTCGAGGAAATGATATGACCTGGGCAGAGGTCGTGGAACAGTTTCCACAGATAGCAGGAGCGAATCCATCATGGAACTATACATACAAAATGAATCATTCGATTATGAGTCCAAACCTAGTTTCGATGTCAATCGTGACTTTAATCCTGATTTAAAGTCACATACTCGCTTTCCGTTCAATTTGTACCTGATCCAAGAACGCCTTCAGGACAAGAGTATGCCAAATATGCAAAAAACTATAATTATGATTTTTCCAGACAATTGAATGTAGCGGTATATAATGCCATGAAAGAACAAGGTAATGCTCCATATGGAAATATATCCTTATATCCGCAAAACCAAAACCTTCCTGGAACGGCTTTAGGAGCCTTTGCTTTAAACGGAAGTGGGACAGTACTCTTTAAAGTCAGAGGCCAAACACAGTCTTTTGGCCAAAAGTAAAAAGGCATGCTTATTAAAGCCGTGGAAAGAGGGTTATATGGAAAAATTGATGGAGTTACTGATGGCTCAAAGTATATAAAATCAATCCGGAACAATACGAGTCAATTCCACTGTCGGAGGGCAGGCAATAATAAAAATTGATAGTTTTATCAACTTAGTAACCAGACGGGTACCCGCCTGGTTTTTCTTCATGATCGATTTCGGCAAACAGAAAAAGTTTTTTGAATATCGCCTTTGTAGAAATAATTCTTTTCAAGTTATATGGTGTTTAGAAGAAAACTATTTGCAAACATAGTTATTTTTCACTATTAACACAAAGTGTTGAAAATGTCAGAATATTAGTAATAGTTATTTTTATGATTATTAAATGAAAAGGGAGGTTTTTTTTTGAATTTTAAGAAGAAAGTTCTAACAGTTTCATTATCTAGTTTAATGTCTTTAAGCGCTGTAACAGCTGTTGCGCTACCAGTCGGAGCGGTTGGAAATGGCCCCAGTGCTGGAAATGGTCAAGTGACAACTTCAAATCTGCATACATACGAAAGCTTGGTAAGTTATCTAAAAACCCAGGATGCTAAACAAGAAAGGTTGGCATTGGAAGTAATCGGGGAAACGGTAAAAGGAAGAGATATTTATCTTGCGAAATATATTTCCAATCCTAAAAACCCAACTATACTATTTTTAACTCAACAGCATGGAAATGAACAGCTGACTACTGAGGGTGCACTGGAGTTCATTAAACATTTAGGAACGAATAAGACTAAAGGGATATTGGAAAATGTTAACATTCTTATCATTCCAATGTTAAACGCAGATGGGGCAATGGGAGATGTTAATTTCTCTCTTGATGACTATTTGGCAAAGGGTGATCGACATCTAACCCGAGCAAATGCAAACGGGGTCGACTTAAACCGGGAGCATGATAAAAAAACCAATCAAATGCAAGTCGAGGTAAAAGCTTTACACGAAAATGTATTTGCAAAATACGATATAGATTACATGATAGATTTACATCATCAAGGGACGCTAAGCGAAACAGATGGTGAACTTGTTTCAGGTTCAATACTTTATCCTACAAACGCAAACGTAAAGCCTGAAGTGCTAGAAGCTTCAAAAAAACTGGGTGCTGTTGTATATAACTCAATTGAACCTACTGGTTGGGGCCATATTGGTAAATATGATGGCGGTTCAGGAGAAAATATAGGTCGTAATGGTGCTGCCGTTCGTTATGATATTGCAACTTTACTCTTTGAGATGCGGGGGATGTCTGACCACAATGTCGAGACAGTTGCACTTGGACAAAAAAGTAATGGCTATCTAATAAAGCAAACAGTCACCACTTTGGATGCAGCTGTTAGAGCTATTGCCGATCATTCAATTGAAACGGTCGATGCAGGCTTTTGGGACACCCTGCCAACACAAACGAATCGTTCTGGGGGAGAATCAGACGAATGAAATGATGACACATCCCATTCTGGGATGTGTTTTTTAAAAATTTCCGCATACCGATAGAAGCTCAAACTTGTTCATATTTATAGGACAAGATAAAAGATGACATAGAAAAAAGGCATCTGCTTTCACTAAAAGCAGATGCCTTTTGAACGAAAACAGTATCGATCTGAAATGTCCCTTCTTCAATAGTTGATGTTTGTTCCTATAAACTATTTTGGGTCGAATACTCCTTTTTTTGTTCTTCTTTTAGCTGTAAGGCTACTAAACTGGCAAAGTCATGAATGATGGTGGCTGCCAATAGTGATGTAATTTGTGTTGGATCATACGGCGGGAGGACTTCTACCAGGTCGAACCCAATAAAGTTGAATCCTTGCAGAGAGCGTATCATTTCTAGGGTTTCAAAGCTATTTAGACCGCCGACCTCCAGAGTGCCAGTACCAGGGGCACAGGATGGATCAACAAAATCAATATCAAAGCTCAAGAAACAGGGTGTATCCCCAATGGTTTTCTTGACCTCCTTCACGACATCTTCGATTCCTCTTTTCTTCAGCTCGGGAGTAGTTATCACATTGTAACCTAGATCTGTACTTGAATCTATATCTCCTGGATGATTGAGCGTGCCTCTGATGCCAATCTGGAAAACTTTATCCGTTTGGAGCAAGCCTTCCTCATATGCACGGATAAACGGGGAACCATGCCAATATTTTTCATCATAATAAGTATCCCAGGTATCTGTATGTGAATCAAAATGAAGAAGTGCAACAGGACCGTGTATTTTTGCGGCAGCTCTTAGATTAGCCAATGTTACTGAATGATCCCCTCCGATGCCGATTGGAATGATACCGTTTTTCATCAAGTCTCCCATAGCCTTTTCAATTATCTCATAGCTTCGATGTATATTATGGGGAATTACCGAAACGTCCCCAATATCAATGGCATTACATTCGTCAAACGGAAATACCTTGTGAATGGGATGGTAAGGAAACAAGGTCATGGATGCCTGGCGGACAGCCTGTGGAGCAAACCTAGCTCCTACCCTGAATGAAGCAGCTGTATCAAAAGGCATACCTACCACTGCCAATTTGGCATTTTCTCTTGAAGATGGTAAGCGCATAAATGAACCGGTGGTACAAAACTCTGGTTTAACATCAGGGGATAAAGGATATTTCATTTTTCTATTCCTCCATTTTCTTATAACGATAATAGTTTTGAAACTCATATAAATGAATTCCTATGGATGATTAATTATGCAATTATCATGCCAAGTCACAGTAAGTGGTTTTTTGTGGCTTCTAACCAGATATCATTTGAATGGAATATGCAAGTGCGAATAATTTATGGGAAATTGAATCGCCAATTATAAGATGCTTAACGACTTTTATTCCTATAAATCAATCCAATGCAGGTAAGAATGCAGGAATAAAAAACATTTCTAGCGTAATTCATTTATCGAAGTAAACCGAAATCAGATGGCACAAAACTTGCATTAAGGTATACAGTTGAAATTTTTATAAAGAGGGAGGTATTGAAATTTATCAATTTAAAAAATATTGAACCTACTATTTGAAAGCGGTTTCAAGGAGGAATGATAGGTGGAAAATGAGGTAACATTGAAAAGAACGCTGAAATTATGGCAAATTGTTATGATGGGGTTAGCTTATATGACACCCATGGTCGTATTTGATACATTTGGCATTGTATCTGGGATTACGGGGGGCCATGTGCCGACTGCTTATATCGTCGCGTTGGTAGGGATGCTTTTTACAGCTGCAAGCTATGGAAAGCTAGTAAAGGTTTTTCCCGCTGCAGGTTCTGCCTATACTTATACGCAAAAGGCCATTAACCGACATTTAGGATTCCTGGTAGGATGGTCTTCGTTGTTAGACTATTTATTTTTACCTATGGTAAATGCATTGTTGACCAAAATTTATCTCACTGCTTTATTTCCAGAAGTTCCATCATGGCTATGGGTAGTATTATTCGTAGCAATTGTCACCATTCTCAATCTCCGCAGCGTTAATGTACTTGCTAACTTTAATGCTCTTTTTGTTTTAATTCAGATTGCCATCATGGCAGTGTTCATCATTCTTGTTATCAAAGGTTTGCACAATGGAGAAGGTACAGGGGAAGTGTTTACAATAAAGCCTTTCATAAATGAAGGAATGGACTATTCGGCTATTATAACCGGAGCCACGATTCTTTGTTTTTCCTTTTTGGGGTTTGATGCGGTAACGACACTATCTGAGGAGACGCCAAATCCGAAAAAAACGATTCCAAAAGCGATATTTTTAACTGCACTTTGGGGTGGAATCATCTTCATTACCTCTTCTTTCTTTATTCAGCTCTTTTTTCCGGATATATCGCGTTTTAAAGAACCTGATGCTGCGTTACCGGAAATCGCCCTTTATGTAGGTGGAAAGCTATTCCAATCCATTTTTCTGTGCACGACTCTCGTCAATACGCTAGCATCAGGACTCGCATCACATGCCAGCGTTTCACGACTTTTGTATGTCATGGGTCGTGATAAAGTGTTTCCGGAAAAATGGTTTGGGTTTATTCACCCTAAGTGGAAAACGCCAGCCATTAATGTTCTCATAGTTGGAGTCATTTCATTGTCGGCTTTATTCTTTGATCTAGTCACAGCTGCATCACTGATCAACTTTGGTGCATTAATGGCATTTACCTTTGTAAATCTGTCAGTGGTCAGCCATTTTATCATCCGGGAAAAAAAGCATCGTACTATAAAGGGATATATCAATTACTTAATTATGCCTTTAATCGGAGCGATATCAATTGGCATTCTCTGGATCAATCTTGAGACAAGTTCACTAATAATGGGGTCAGGGTGGTTTATTATTGGTTTTTGTTATTTATTATATATCACAAAGGCATTCCGAACGGCCCCGCCTCAATATCAAGTTGAAGAGATTCAACTATGAGACTCGCAGGGAAAAACGCATCCTAAAAAGGATGCGTCAGACTGTAGACAAACCTTGAACTGCCCCGTAAATGTTAGAGGCCAAACTAACATTTATGGGGTGTTTTTTTATTGCTTGTACAATTTGAACGTTGATTGGAACGTAGGGCACTCGCTTTCCGCGGGCGGTCCGCCCTCGGCTTGCGCCTGCGGGGTCTCGCACCTTTCGCTCCAATCAACTTTGAGTATTAAAACTTGAGGTGATGAGGATGCTTTCTAAACATATATATTCAGCGAGATAAACTTGAAATGATTACTTTAGATCAACTGGTGCCAGCGAACCATTTGGTCCGAAAAATGGAGGCCGCCATTGACTTCTCATTCCTATATGACTTGGCGAAAGATATGTATTCAGAGGTAGGACGCCCAAGTATTGATCCAGTTATTTTATTTAAACTGACATTCATTCAATATACAATCGGTATTCTTCCTTATTAAGTTTATCCAGTGGAAAAGGTTTTTTATTATGGTTTTCACGGTCTTGATTTATTTCTTCTTGAAGTCGTCCTTGATACGCACGTGTTTCCTTGCGAACGATTTTCTTTTCGAATCTTCGAATATTTGCAATGGCTTTCACATGTGTGGAATCGACAAATATGTGCTCTGCACTGATTAACTTTCTATAAGCAGCTGCCATTAAGATGCGATAGAAAATCTGTAAATAAGTCTGTATCTTTAAAGCGTCGCTCATAATTTTTCCCGAACGTTGAAAGAGGCACTTTATCATGGCAACCATAGCCTAAGAACTAACGGTAAGCCATATTTGTTTCAACTTCTTCAATCGTTTTACGCATGGTTGACAAGTAATTGAAAAAGTTGGGAAACCAGAAGCTGTTACCGCATATGCAGCTTATAAAACACCGGCGATTACAAGCTATCTATTTGGTCATAAAATAACACCGGCTTTACCGTATACGTCCTCGAACAAAAGAAGGATTCTTCCGCAAACATGACTATGTTTACGATGAACATTTTGATTGTTACACCTTTGCCCATCGGGAGAGATTTTTAAATACTCCACGACGAATAAAGAGGGCATCGCGAGTAAAAATCAAACCCAATTCCTTAATAATGTTGAGCAAAATTCAAAGGGAATTTCAAAAGGGGTTCGGAATGTTTTAATTCCGAACCCCTTTTGTCGACAAACTGACGCATCCTAAAAAGGATGCGTTTTTTTACTATTTGTATTTATTTTTTCCATATGCAAATGGATGCTTATGAATGAATTCATATGTCTGGAAGAGTGTATCTTTAACCATGATTGCAGCGGCTAGTAACAACCAGCAATAGTGTTCAAAGCGGTCACCAAATATTAGTAGGGTGATAGATAGGGATAATGTCGGTCGACTAAATATTCTTGTTTACATGACGTTCTAAAATTAGCAATACAAGGATGAGTTTGTCCTGGCTATCTTCTAAGACGAAGAATCTCTTCACGTGCTTTTTGATAATTATCTATGGTTTGTTTATCGATTCGATGAAAAACACTTAAGAAAAGAGCATCAACCATGTTAAGTTGCAAGATTCTAGATGCTATACTGCCGATTCGGTGATCATGTTCGATGTCAGGAAAACAAAGTTGTATACTAGCTATTTTCAATAAAGGAGACTTTGTATAAGCGGTTATTGCCAATACTGGTACGTTTATCTTTTTTGCATATGAAGCCATCTCCAATACATCTTTAGTTTTTCCGGATGTGGAAAAAAGGACTAATGCATCTTCTGATGTGAAATTGGAAACATAGGAAATCACTGTATGAAAGTCAGTGTTCATTCCTGTAGTAACGCCAAGTTTAGCAAATTTATTACTGGCATCTAATGCAGCTGTAGAGGAGCCCCCGACACCAAAAAAAGCAATTTTCTTTGCCTGGCTTAAGCATTCTACTGCTTTTTCAAACTCTTTTTTGTTCAGAGTTTGTCCTAAAGAGTCTAAAGCAAATTTATTGCTCATTGTTACTTTTTGGAAAAGCTGATAGGGAGTATCATTTTCCCGTAATAAAGAAAGATCATTAATGTTGGCATTATTTGAACTCATTTCTTTCACCAATGTATGTTGAAAGGTTTTAAAACTTTCTATACCCATTCTTTTACAAAAACGGACAACACTGGCTTGGGAAACATTAGCGTTGATTGATATTTCTTGAATCGTGTAAGTTTGCACCAAATCTGCATGGTCCAATATATATTTGGCTACTTGCCGTTCAGCACGTGATAAGGAATCGGCTTTTTCTTTGATTTTTTGTAATAAAGTTGAGCTCATAGTATGTCCCCTTTATTAAAGATTTTAATAACTGCATGAAAACTTCTTATTGTTTCATTTATATCATAAATGAAATGTTTTTTGCACATTTAGCAAAAAAAAATACCAATTATGAAATTTTATTTCTTATTTTTTCAATTAAACCTTGATTTATTAATTCTTTTTTAATAAGATAAGTCTATGAAAATATTCGAAAAATTCTGTTATCAGGAGGGGATAGTTTGAATCGGGCCATTTTACTTGTAAGTCATGGGAATTTAGCTTCGACTATGAAAGAAAGTGTAGAGCTTATAGCAGGGATACAGCAGCAACTCTTTGCATTGAGTATGGATGACCAAGTAACGTTAGATTCATTTTCAAGAGAACTAGAAGCAGCAGTCAATCAATTGTTGGATCGGTACAAAGAAATCATCATTCTGGCAGATATTAAGGGGGGAACCCCATGCAATGCAGCTACACTTCAAGTGTTGAAAAATAGCCGGGTACAAGTAATCGCTGGTTTCCATTTAGGTTTAGTTATTGAATCTTGCCTTTCACCTGTAAGTCCCAAAGAGCTTTTGGATAATACTTCCAGGAGTATTTGCTATATAAACTCTACAGTTAACCCCATAAATATTAAGGAGGAATTGTAATGAGTATCGTTGTAACCCGTATCGATGAACGCCTTATACATGGGCAAGTCGCTTATTCATGGAGTGTTGCTTATCAAGTCACAGAATTTATTGTAATTGATGATGGCGTCGCAAACGACCCGACACAACTTTTGTTACTTAGCATGGCAGTCCCTTCAGGAAAAAGACATGCTATCCTATCTGTCGAAGATGCAGTGAAATATTTAGATGAGCAGTCAGATCTGGAAAAAACATTTATCGTAGTAAAAAGCCCTCGAGTCCTTTTATCTCTCATTGAAAAAGGGATCATTCTACCTTCAATAAATGTAGGTGGCATGTACTATAAAGAAGGAAAACAGGAAATTAGTAAAACCGTCTTTATGGATGAAGAAGATAAAGCTGTTTTTCTCAAGATTAGAGATCACGGAATCCCTTGTGAAATCAGGACCTCGCCTAATGATAAATCTATTAATTTATTTACCAAGATTTAGAAGTCGAAAAGGTAGTCAAAGTTAAAAGGAGGAGGAAAAGTGGAAATTGAATTAATATCAGCGATTTTGTTAAGTGGTTTTGTTGCAGTTCTCATGACCGAAAATTATGGGTATGGATATTGGATGATTAGCCGTCCCATTTTTGCTGGGCCATTATTGGGACTAATAATGGGAGACCTACAAACCGGATTAATTGTAGGGGCCAGTGTGGAATTGATGTTTATGGGTGTGTTACCGATTGGAGGCAGCGTTCCTCCTAATGCACAAATTGCTGGTCTAATAGGGACTGTTTTTGCGATTAGCGCTGGGGGTAAGCCTGAAGTTGGAATTGCACTGGCATTACCAATCGGTATTTTAGCGCAACTTTTAATCATGCTAGCTTGGAATTTTAATATTTATCTAGTGCATCGGGCAGACAATGCTTTACAGGAACTTAATCTAAAAAGGGCAGAACGGCTACACCTTTCTGGAATAATCGTTTTTTTTACAGTTATGTTCATTCCCACTTTTTTAGCCATTTATTTTGGTAGTGGATTTGTAAATAATCTTGTAGACTTAATGCCTTCTTGGTTTATGGAAGGATTAAAGCTTACTGCAGGAATTCTACCTGCAATAGGGATGGCCATGCTCCTAAAAATGATGAACCTCAAGAAGTTTTGGTCATTTTTCCTAATTGGATTTGTTCTGGCAGTCTACTTGGAACAGAATGTACTTTCAATAGCCTTGTTGGGTCTTGGAATCGCGATTAGCATTTCAGCAGTGGGAACGAAAGGAAATGATAGTGAAATTTCCCGTCATTCCTCCCGACAGAGTGAAGCTAAAACGACGATCCTGACAAGGAAAGATTTAATAAAAACATTCTTACGTTCTTTCTTCAGTATGACGTCTATAAATTATGAGCGTTATGGCAGTTTAGGATTCTGCTATGCGATATTGCCGGCACTCAAAAAACTCTATCCAAATAATCAGGATTTAAAAGAATCAGTTGTTCGTCATAATGAGTTTTTTAACTGCCATCCCTATACTTCTAATGCCATCATAGGTGTTGCTCTTGCACTTGAAGAACAACGTGCGCTAGGAAACCCTATCACCTCAGAAACAATTTCTTCTACGAAAGCCGCATTGATGGGACCACTCTCTGGAATTGGTGATTCTGTTTTTAAAGCAACTTTTATGACTATTTTTGCAGCAATCGGCGCTGGTTTGGCGTTGGATGGAAATTTACTTGGACCCATTATATTTATCGTACCAAACGTCTTGCTAAATATTTTCTCTCGTTACTACGGCATTGTCTATGGGTACCAGTTTGGGATAAGCCTAATTCTAAAAATGAAAGACTCTGATGTTCTAAATAAGTTTGTTCAGGGAGCTACCATCGTAGGATTAATGGTAACAGGATCTATGGTAGTTAATTTTGTTAAAGTAAGCGTGGCTGCTAAAGGGAACTTTGGAGGCAAAGAAATAAATTTGCAAGAACTTCTTGATTCAATCTTACCTGGGCTTTTGCCCCTCCTCTTAACACTTGGTTTCTTATGGGCATTGTTTAAATATCAAAAGGCTATCTACTGGTTAATCTTACTTTCCTTTATTATAGGATTAGCTGGTAAATTCTTAGGAATTCTTTAGGTGGTAATTATGGATGAAAAAAACGTATTGGAAGCCATTAAGAATGGATTGATAGTGTCGTGCCAGGCTAGAATAGGATGGCCGATGTACGGGGCGGATATCATGGGCGCATTAAGCAAGGCTGCAGAAAAAGGAGGCGCCGTTGGTATTAGGGCTACCGGGCCTGAAAATATTAAAGCAATTAAAAAGGTAACAAAATTGCCTGTATTAGGTATTCACAAACAATGGATAGAAGAATGTGAAGTTTATATTACTCCTACCTATGAAAGTGCAACAAGCATCATTGAGGCTGGAGCGTCTATAGTAGCTTTAGATGGGACTCAACGACAGCGTCCTCATGGAGAAACGCTAGAAAGTATCATAGGAAAAATCCATAGTGAGCATCCAAATATTTTAGTGATGGCAGATTGTGCGACTTTTGAAGAGGGACTAATCGCAGAAAAATTCGGTGCTGATATAGTAGCAACCACATTGTGTGGGTATACAGAGGAAACAAAATACGTGAAGGAGGTTGATTATGACCTTATTCGAAAACTCTCTTCTGCCTTAAAAATCCCCATCATCGCTGAAGGGCATATTCATACTAAAGATCATGCTAGAAAAGCTATTGAAAGTGGTGCTTTTGCTGTCGTGGTTGGAACGGCCATTACTCGCCCTGAAATTATCACAAAAAGGTTTGTAGATGAGTTAAACCTGTTGGCTGAAAAATAGAAGTTTCAATATAATATATTTTGAGTATTTATCTTTTAAGTTTAACAGTCGGTTCCTGACTGACTGCCTTTTGATTAGTCGGTACCATCGCCTGGCATCTGCTACATAAAAATCAACGACTCTTTATCAGGATAAGCAAAAAAAGAGCACCCAATGAATGTTTTTACATTTATCGGGTGCTCTTTTGGGTTTTGTTGGAATAAGGAGAAATCGACGTGTATGGACTTTTCTTAAATTGTGATCATCAGGAATGAGGTATAGATAATGATAGAGTATTTTGGGATCAGTTTTTAACATGAGAAACAAAAAAAGCTCAAAAGGAAGTTTTTCCATTTAATGAAATTCCTTTAGGTATTTAATCATCATTTTTTACATATGCAAACCTGAATTGCTTATGAATTAATACATATGCTTAATGATTGAATGTGTGGTGTTGATGATTGCAAATGGCGGTCTATTGCTATACACACTATATCCTCAAAGCTGGCATGAAAATTGCTTAATAAGTTATAAGAAGAATAAAAGAGAGGTGCAAAATGACAGGGGAAATTAAGATGATTGAAAAACGTCAATTGGATAATCCACTGCAAGAATTCCAGGATATTTTAAAAGAAGCCATTCAAGTTTTGGACTATCCAGATCTGGTTTTTGATTTTTTAAAAGCACCAATGCGTTTTCTGGAAGTCTGTATTCCTATTCAAATGGATACTGGGGAGACAAGGATGTTTCAAGGATATCGGGCCCAACATAATGATGCTGCCGGTCCAACGAAAGGGGGGATTCGTTTTCACCCGGATGTCACTCCTGAAGAAGTTAAGGCATTGGCGGGTTGGATGAGTTTGAAATGCGGAATAACGGATCTCCCATATGGAGGGGCAAAGGGTGGCATTGTGTGTGATCCCAGACAGATGAGTTCATCAGAGCTAGAACGATTAAGCCGAGGGTATGTCAGGGCGGTCAGTCAAATAGTGGGACCTACAAAGGATATTCCGGCACCGGATATGTATACGAATTCTCAAATCATGGCCTGGATGCTAGATGAATACGATCACATCAGGGAATTCGATTCACCCGGCTTTATTACAGGAAAGCCACTCACATTAGGTGGATCGAAGGGCAGGGAAAAGGCTACTTCCAAGGGAGTATTATATACACTTCAAATGATAAGTGATTTAAAGGGGATTCCGATTGAAGGCATGCGGGTAATCATTCAGGGTTTCGGGAATGTCGGCAGTCATTTAGCTATGTATTTATATGAAATGGGGGCTAAGGTTGTCGGTATAGCAGATGAGCTTGGAGGTTTATATGACCCGAATGGCTTAGACGTTGCTTACCTTTTGGAGAACAGGGACTCTTTTGGGGTCATTTCGAATTTATACAAAGATACATTATCCAATCAAGAATTATTGGAAAAAGAGTGTGATGTGCTGATTCCCGCAGCTATTAGCGGGGTGATAAATAAAGATAATGCAAAACGATTAAAATGTGAAATTGTGATCGAAGCAGCAAATGGGCCGACAACAAAAGAAGCAATCAAGATTCTCGATGAAAAAGGCATAGTGCTAGTCCCGGATATTTTGGCGAATTCAGGAGGGGTGATAGTCTCGTATTTTGAATGGTGCCAGAACAACCAAGGTTATTACTGGACGGAAGAGCTTGTGGATGAACGATTGAAGGAAAAGATAACAGCCAGCTTTTTGAATGTCTATCATACTTCCCAAAAATATTCCGTGAACATGAAAGTAGCTGCATATATCGAAGGGATTCGTAAAATAGCAGAAGCATCCCGGCTTCGGGGGTGGGTCAGGTTCTAAAGGAATTGGGGGCTTACAAGAAAGGAGGCTATCCTTTGAATTTTGATATTCTATCCGAAAATAAAGAAAACCAGGCCATTCATCATTATTGTTTATTGTCACAAGATTATAGATATGATGTGACCATTGTATATTCGGCCCAATTTTTAGGTAAAGCAATGGTGACTTCCATTCAAAGCGGAAGAATGATCCTGTTGTGTGCCAATGATATTAATTTAGATCAGTACTGGGCTCCGACCCTTGGAATTGAACAAGAAGATATATCGGACTTCCAAGACTTTCTTAAGTTAGTTCTACAATCTCCATTTCATTTTGAAGAATACTGAAGGAAGGAATGATGTAAATGTACGTTGATGTGATTCTTAGCCCTTGTGATGGCTCGGTTGAAAAAATTTCAATATCCAAAAATTCCAGATTCTACGAATGGGAACCGTTATTTCAGATAAAGAAGGCAGATGGAGGTGTGGAAATCATTGATATTGGTGTCAGCGGAGAGGTGGAGTCATTGGAGGTAATGGAGGGGGAACCAGTTGTGGCTGGAGAGGTCCTCGCCTATTTTAAAGAAGATTCATTCGTGACAGGCAGCGATTAATTTAAAACGAAAAAGAAGATGAAATGATTCATCTTCTTTTTCCGCTTATCCGTTTATCATCCGCAGCACCTTTATTCATTGTCCCCTATACCCCAATTTTGACGAAACCCGATTGCCAGTTTCCATCACATTCTCAATGAGGAACTCAAGTCTATCTTCTGTCAGGTTAAAGCTCACAAAACCAATGCTCACTGCCCCATGCACTTCCCCAAAATGGTTCAGTATCGGAACGGCTACAGAACATGTTCCTTCTGTCCGTTCGCTGTGACTGATTCCATATCCCTTCTTTTTAGTCTCTTGCAATATATCCCAAAAAGCTGCTCTTTCTTGAATAGGCAAAAGAGCATCTACGATTTTTTTAGCTTGATTATATGGCATATAGGCGAGCATCACTTTATTAGCAGCTCCAATATGCATAGGTACTCGTGAGCCAAGCTGGTCATAAACCCGGATTTGGCTTTTTTCACTGTCGATTCGTTCGATAACGAGTGACTCCATACCGATTGGCTGGCTAAGATACACGCTTTCCTCCACTTTGTTCATCAGACTTTCTAGTTCAGGCCTAATTTGACTGATGTAATCCATTTTGTCATACATACGCAAACCATTTTCGAGCCAAATATTCCCTAAACCATATTGTTTAGATTGTCCATCCTGTTGAATTAATCCATGCTTGGACATTGCTTTTAATAATCGATGCATGGAACTGACAGGAAGCTCACATTCTTGAGAAAGTTCCGTAATTGATAGCCAGTTTTCCGATGAATTGGAAACTAGCACTTTTATAACGTTCATGGCACGGTCAATCGATTGCATAAACAAACCACCTATCTTTCATTACAAGTTGAATAAAACTTTGATTTATTTGAATATTTAAAACATATTGACATTATACCAAATTTAATTTTATAATAAAAGAAAAAATTCCTATTAGCGGAAACGTTTTCCGCTATGCGGAAAAAGGAGGGGGAGGCAGTGACATTTTGTTCGTCTATGTTCAAACCATTGGAACGTGTCATTGTAAAACATCCGAAAGAAGCTTTTATTAGTCAAGAGCATTTAAGCCAAGCATGGCAGAACTTCAACTTTGCGGAAGAGCCAGATTTCAACGAAGCCCTAACAGAGTATGGTGACTTTATTTCCATTTTGGAGAAATATGTTCCAAACATCGATTATTTGCCAGCATCTTCGCTAGTCGGCATTGACTCCTTATATGCCCATGATCCGGTCAAATTCACAAGCCAAGGAGCGATTATTTTAAAGTCCGGAAAAGAATTGAGGCAGCCTGAAGCTGATGTATATAAGGAATATTGTCTAGAAAAGAACATCCCGATTATTGGGTATTTAACGGGTGAAGCGGTCGCGGATGGCGGTGATATCATTTGGCTTGATGATAAGACGCTTGTTGTCGGACATGGTTATCGTACAAACGCTGAAGCCATTCGGCAATTAAAAGAAATGACCACTCATCTAGTGGATGAATTCATCGTAGTTCAGCTTCCGCATGATCAAGGTGAGGCAGAGTGTCTCCACCTTATGTCTTTCATCAGCATGATCGACCATGATTTAGCGGTAGTTCATTCTCGGCTTATGCCAGTCTTTTTCAGAAAACTGCTTATTGAACGAGGCATTCAGCTTATCGAAGTGCCGGATGATGAGTATGTGAACTTAGGCTGCAATGTGCTTGCCATTGCTCCGCGGGTTTGTGTGATTTCTTCTGGTAACGCTTACACAAAGCAAAAGCTTCTTGAAGAAGGAGCGACAGTTTATGAATATAAAGGGACAGAAATCAGTTACAAAGGGACTGGCGGTCCAACCTGTTTAACCTGCCCGGTGGTTCGTACAAATATTGAAGGGGGATTGGAATGAGTCAATTACTATGGGGTACTCCAGAAACGCTCCGTACCTTGTTATGTGAACTTGTTAGCTGGGAGAGCCGTACTCTTACATTAGGGGAGCGGATGTTCCCGTATAAGGTGCAAGATAAATTGAGGAAGCTTGATTATTTTAAAAGGAATCCGGAGCACTTATCACTTCATGAAGCTGATTTAGGGAGAAATTTTGTCACTGCCTTTTATAAACATCCTGCAGCAAAGGAGACCGTTGTATTAATTAGCCACTTTGATACGGTTCATACTGAAGAATATGGTGATCTTGAGACTCTCGCTTTTCAACCGGAGGAGCTCACGAAAAAACTTCATGACAGGAAAGATGAACTGCCGGAAGAAGCGCGCATTGATCTTGAATCGGGAAAGTACCTGTTTGGTAGAGGAACGATGGATATGAAAATGGGGCTTGCCCTTCATATGGCTATCATCGAAAAGGCAAGCAGTGAACAATGGCCGATCAATCTCCTGCTGTTAACGGTCCCTGATGAGGAAGTGAATTCTGCGGGAATGAGGGCTGCGGTTAAAGAACTTGTGACTTTACGTGATAAATATGACCTATCCTATAAAATGTTTTTTAATAGTGAACCGTCCTTTTCACAGAAACCGGGTGATAATAGACATTATATTTATTCCGGAACTTTGGGGAAAATCATGCCGGCTGCCCTTTTTTATGGGAAGGAAACTCATGTGGGTGAGCCATTAAAGGGCATGACGGCTAACTATATAGCCTCGTTCCTCACGCAGCTCATGGAGTGGAACACTCTTTTTCTGGAAAGTGATCTTGGCGAGGAAACACCTTTACCCGTATCGCTTCAGCAAAAAGATCTAAAACTGCAATATTCAACACAGACACCTTATCGGGCAGCCGCGCTTTATAATGTGTTCATTATGAAAAGAACAGCTGCAGAAATAATGGATCTATTCGAGCAAGTTGCAAACGAAGCAGCGATGAAATGCAATGAATCCTATAAAGAGCTTTGTCTGCGTGAACAAATCGAAGGTGTGGGCGAAGTGAAAGTATTGCGCTACGAAAAGTTACTTTCATATGCCAAGGGCAAATTTGGCGTGAGTTTTGTTGAGCAAATAAAGAGTGATGTTAAAGAAAACATGGATTTGGATGAGCGGGAAAAATCAGTGCGGATCGCCGAAAAATTGATGATACAATGTCAGGAGCTTTCACCCGCCATTGTATTGCTGTTCGCACCGCCATATTATCCAGCCGTAAATACGTCCGCTGATCCGCTCATTATGGAATCTGTGAAATTAATGAAGGAAACTGCCAGCATGCTTGATGAAGAAGTCAGCCAAATTCATTATTTTAATGGCCTTTGCGATTTAAGCTATGTTCAATATAGTGATGAGTCTGATGGCTGGACGGCTTTTGAAAAAAATACACCAGTCTGGGGCGATACTTACAGCATTCCTTTTGCTGATATGCAAAAACTTCAGGCACCCGTACTTAATGTGGGTCCGTTCGGCAAGGATGCACACCAGCGTACTGAGCGCCTTCACATCGATAGCGCCTTCGTCCATACGCCAGTTATGCTGGAGAGGTTAATAAAGAGTATGTTTAAGTGTTTGGTTGAAAAGTGAAAGAGGGGATTCTGCACCTCTGCAGGAAAAACCAGAAGATATCAGCTCATAAAGTATTAAACTTTAACTGGGGGCCTATTATGAATAACCAGCCTGAAGGTCCAATCACTTCCAAGCCGCTTAATCAGAATAATAAGCCACTTAACCAACTAACGGAGTTGCCGGAAAAAGGGATAAATCCTTTTGTATTAATGTTTATCGTAATTGTGATAGTGACGATTCTAACCTATATCTTACCAGCAGGCCAATATGAAAGAATTGAAAAGGATGGCCGAAGTGTAGTCGATCCCACTTCTTTTGAATTCGTAGAATCAACACCTGTGGGATTATTGGAAATGTTCAGCAGTATTCATGCAGGGATGATTGAAGGAGCGTCAATTATCTTGTTCGTCTTTTTGTTTGGCGGAGCACTCGGAATCATGCAGGCAACAGGAGCACTGGATTCTTTCATTAAGTTTGTGGCTGTACGATTCGGAACAAAAGAAAAATTGCTTATTCCGTTGATGGTATTAATCTTCGCATCATTAGGGACACTGATCGGCTCTGCTGAAGATGCATTAGTTTATATCGCCATCATTGTTCCGATGACGATCGCATTAGGCTTTGATGCACTTACAGGGTTTGCTATCGTTGTCCTTGGAACATTGGCGACTGGATTTATTTCCGGTATTACAAACCCTTTTAATGTAGGAGTTGCCCAAAGTATTGCTGAACTGCCCATGTATTCGGGAATGGGATTGCGAATCGCTCTTCTTGCAGTTTTTTATGTCGTTACAGTATTGTACATCTATTTTCATGCAATGAAGGTTAAAAGGAACCCTGAACTGGGGGAGTATGGGAAATTCAGGCGTGAAGAACATGGACAACTTGATAAAAACTTTAGGATGAGCAAAAGACATAGCGTTGCTTTAATTATTTTATTGGTGAATTTCATCCTATTAGTCTATGGAGTTATTAAATTAGGATGGTATATAAGTGAAATTGGCGGCTTGTTTTTATTAAGCGGGATCATAATGGGACTAATTGGAGGATTGACTCCGTCCAAGATGGCTAATGGTTTTATTTCAGGAGCAGGCGATATGGTTTCAGCTTGATACCATTTTATATTATGCTGCAGGTTTGGTTGAGCAGCTTCCTCCCGCCATAAATGCAATCGGAATGTTCATTGTCCAATTATTCCTTAACTTCATTGTTCCTTCAGGAAGCGGACAAGCAGCATTGACGATGCCGATCATGGCTCCATTAGCGGATTTAATGGGTGTGACAAGACAAACGGCAGTTTTAGCTTTCCAATTAGGGGATGGGATTTCGAATATGATATTTCCGACTTCTGGAGTGCTATTGGCTGGACTGGCAGTGGCGGCATATCGTTTACGAAATGGGTAAAATGGGTATTTCCCTATCTTTTGATTCAGGTTGCCGTAGCAATTATCTTTTTGATCATTGCTCAAAGCATACAGTATGGCCCTTTTTAAAGGTCTGAAAAATCTGAATATTTAAACTAAGTGATCTGGGAGGCATTTATGATGAAGACAATACAGGAGACAGTTGTGGATGAAGTGATTTCATGGAGACGTCATTTTCATGAAAATCCGGAGCTCTCGTATCAGGAACACCAGACTTCCGAATTCATTTATAGGAAATTAAAAACCTTTACAGGATTAGAAGTGACAAGACCTACCGAAACGAGTGTTTTAGCGGTTCTCAAAGGAGCAAAAAAATCACCCCGAAAATCGAATACGATCATCTTTCGTGCAGATATTGATGCACTCCCGATCGAAGAAGAAGCAGAAATTGAATATAAATCAAAAAATCCTGGGGTTATGCATGCATGCGGACATGATGCACATGCTGCGATGTTATTAGGTGCGGCAAAAGTCCTTTCTGGAAAAAAAGAAGGGATTAGTGGAGAAATCAGGTTTATTTTCCAACATGCCGAGGAGGTTCTGCCAGGGGGAGCTCAGGAATTGGTTAAAAAAGGGGTTGTGGAAGGAGTAGATTATGCATTTGCACTGCATGTTACTCCTTATGAACGAACAGGAACAATATGTATAAGGGAAGGGGTATTCTGTGCAGCAGCTGATGATTTTGAAATTAAAATCATTGGTCAGGGCGGTCATGCGTCGACTCCGGAATTAACGGTAGATCCGCTAATCATTGGTGCAGAAATTACGACGAATATTCAACATATCGTTTCCAGAAAAATTTCAGCTCTTAGGACACCAGTCATTTCAGTCACTCAGTTCCATTCTGGAAGTGCGCTCAATGTCATTCCTGAATATGCAGAAATCGGTGGTACCATTCGTTCCTTAGACTCTGAAAGCCGAGTGAAAGCAAGGGAGTATCTAGAGCAAATTGTTAAGGGGATTTCAGAAGCGCATGGGGCAAATTGTGAAATTACTTGGTATTTAGGATATCCAGCCGTAGTAAATGATAAAGCTGCTGTTGATATTTCGAGAACGGTCATGGAAGGTATATTTGAAAAAAATCATATCATCCATGTTGACGATCCTATGTTTGGGACAGAAGATTTTTCAGCTTTTTCCGAAATCGTCCCCTCTTCCATGCAATTCATAGGCGTCCATAATAACGAGTTTGGAAAAGCATATCCTTTACACCATCCTAAATTTAAAATCGATGAGAAGGCTTTAGAGTATGGAGTAAGATATTTTGTAGGGATAGCGGATAAATTATGCAGTCATCAAAATAACTGAGAAAGCATGGGCAAATAAGAGACACCCGTAATAGTTTAGAAGAGGCTTTCGGTTGTCTCTTCTCCTTCTCATACCTATATTTCTTAAGGGATACGCTTCAGGAATATTGAACAGTAAAAGGGAACAGAAATTTCATTTAAAGCAGGGGAGTTGAAACTATTAATTTCCCACATTTTAAAAAGATAAACTACCTATTTAGGAGGAATATATATGTTTAAACACGCGATTGTAAGGAAGATTGGAAAAAGCTTTGTAAATGGCTTAACAACATCGGATTTAGGAAACCCGGATTATGAAAAAGCGCTTGTACAGCACGAGGCTTATGTAGAAGCATTAAAACGCTGCGGTGTGAAAGTGACCGTTCTCGAAACGGATGAAAGATACCCTGATTCTACGTTTGTAGAAGATACTGCCGTGTTGACGCCAAAATGTGCCCTTGTAACCAATCCTGGTGCAGAAAGCCGGAATGGTGAGATTGATGAAATGAAAGAAGTTTTAAAGGACTTTTATGACACAATCGAATATATTCAATCTCCAGGTATGTTAGATGGCGGAGATGTCATGCAAGTTGAAGATCACTTCTATGTTGGCCTATCAACTAGAACAAATGAAGCAGGTGCTCTGCAATTCAAAGATATTATGGGTAAGTATGGTTATGATACGTCCATCATTCCCCTTAAGGAATTCTTTCATTTAAAAACGGGTGTCAATTACCTTGGAGACAATAATTTATTAGTGGCTGGGGAATTCATTAATCACGAGGCTTTTTCTGGCTTCAATCAAATAACCGTAAAACAGGAAGAAGGATATTCGGGTAACTGCGTCCGAATGAACGACTGCGTTATTGTCCCGAAAGGATTTGAAGGAACAAAGAAAAAAATTGAAGAGTTGGGATACACAGTGATTGAAGTGGAAATGTCAGAATTTCAAAAACAAGATGGCGGCCTTAGTTGTCTCTCATTGAGGTTCTAAGATGGTTTGGGAGAAGAACTAGGCTAATAGATAAGATAAGGACGTGATTTTATGGGGTATGGACTGGAAAATAACGATCAGCTGCAACGCTCAATGAAAAGACGCCATTTATTTATGCTCTCGCTTGGCGGCGTTATTGGTACAGGGCTTTTTTTAAATGCTGGATATACAATTAACCAAGCGGGGGCCGGAGGGGCCCTGCTTGGTTATCTTGCCGGCGGTCTTATTTTGTATATGGTGATGGTCTGTCTTGGCGAGCTAGCCGTTCATATGCCGGTAACAGGTTCATTCCAAAAATATGCTGCCGAATATATTGGGCCTTCCGCTGGTTTTTCGCTAGGATGGATGTATTTCGTCGGTTCAGCCGCAACTGCAGGAGTTGAGTTTACGGCAGCAGGAATATTGATGAAACAATGGTTCCCCCATAGTCCCACCTGGATTTGGTGTGCTGTGTTCATTGTGCTTTTATTTACATTGAATGCATTAACGACAAGAGGTTTTGCAGAGGCGGAATATTGGTTTGCCGGAATAAAAATCGTTGCAGTGATTTTGTTTATCGTGATTGGCATCGCTGGCATCTTTGGTTTTGTCTCTTTATCTGATCGTCCAACCCCATTCTTTGAGAATCTAGCTCCTTCTGGTCTTTTTCCAGCAGGGGGCATTACAATTATCTTTGTGACAATGATGAATGTAATTTTTTCTTATCAAGGCTCTGAACTGATAGGAATAGCAGCAGGGGAAAGTGAAAAACCTGAAGAGAACATACCTAAAGCCATTCGAAATGTACTTTTTAGAATCATTGTTTTTTACATTGCGTCCATTATTATCCTTTCTGCCATATTCCCTTCTTCTGAATTAGGCTTATTGGAAAGTCCCTTTGTAACTTTGATGAAGATAGCGGGGGTTCCTTATGCAGCAGGCATCATGAATTTCATTATTTTAACGGCTATTCTTTCTGTGGGGAATTCATGTCTTTATGCATCTACACGCTTGCTTTGGTCGATGGCCCATGATGGAATGGCACCTAAGATATTTGGTGTTTTGTCCAATAGGAAAGTGCCATTGAATGCCCTTCTATTTACCATATCTTTTTCACTTCTATCGTTATTAACCAGCTTCATTGCTGCTGATACTGTGTTCGTGATACTCATGTCAATCGCGGGGATATCCGTCACGATCTCATGGATGGGAATTGCTTTATCGCAATACATGTTTCGAAGGAAATTTATAAAAGCAGGTGGGAAAATGGAAGAATTACAATACAAAGTGCCTTTTTATCCATTTGTCCCATTATTTTGTCTAGGCTTTTGCTTGCTGATTCTAGTATTCCTTGCCTTTGATCCTACTCAACGAGTTGGACTGATTTATGGAATAGGATTTTTGGTAGCCTGTATATTATTCTATAAATTTAAATTGGCTAAGAAAGTAGAGTCAAACACTAACTTTGAAAATGAAAAAATATTGTAATAAAGTTCTATAAGATTGCCCGTTCGTATTAAAAGGTTAGCCAGTTTATTTTACTGGTTGACCTTTTTATCTTTTAGTTGCGGTCACTTGGATGATTATTACTGAACGGAAGGAAAATACTTACATTGTGACGAAGTAGAAGGAATATCTTAATAAAAAAGCAGAAGGAGGAATGCCAGATAACAAAGTGACTAACAACATCACAACGAGCTTAGAGGGGCGGGATCTCGTCATGGAAGGTATATTTGACGGCCGCGGGACCTTGTTTTTAAAGCGTTTTCGAATTCTGAGCGATTGGCTAGCTGGTGGGGACCGAGTTGGTGGCAAACGGAAAATCGGGAGTTTAATTTTAAGCCTGACGGCGTATGGCATTATTGCATGCGATGCACAGATGAAAAACAAGGTGAATCTTATGGCCAAGAATCTTGAGGGAAAGCTGTTTATCAAGAAATAATCGTACCGGAGAAGATTGTCTACACGGACATGTTTGCAGGTGAAGAAGGCAACTCAGCCGGTGATATGCCTGTTACACTGGTAACGATGACGTTTGTTGAAAACGGGGGAGACAAAACTTATCATGAATTCTCGATTCGCTTCAGTCGAGGGACTTCAGCAATTGATGGGATTGGGTGTAGTCCAAGGATGTGCCTCACAATTTTACCGCCTCGACGACCTTCTTGAAAAGCTTCAGCAGATAGGGTAACAAGTAAAGGTGCTATTTAACAACTTCAGTCATATAAGAAATGCGATTCTTACTTAAGCAGGATCGCTTTTTCTTAAGCTGCTAAGGGCAGTGAAGCATGTGGAAAATTAACTTTTTTTACTGCGTGACGGAAAAGAATATAATAAAATAGGGGGGAAAGAATGAAGATCAATCACATAAATTTAACAGTTAATGATGTTGCAGCATCAAGGGAGTTTTTAGAAAGGTACTTTGGATTGACATGTGCAGGAAGTCGTGGAGATGGGTTTGCCGCAATGAGAGATGATGATGGATCCATAGTGACACTAATGAAAGGAAGCGATGTACAATACCCTAAGACCTTTCATGTTGGATTCATACAAGAAAATGAAGAACAAGTTAACAGGATCAATCAGCGATTGAAAGATGATGGATTCATGGTAAAACCTCCAAAACACTTACACGGATATACTTTCTATGTAGAAGCGCCTGGAGGATTTAACGTTGAAGTACTGTGTTAACGACTTACCTGGAAAGAACAGGATTTAATATTCCCTACATAAGCGTGGTCAATATCGAAAAATCAGTTGGGTCTAGAAATTGGCTGGCGTTAATGCCATTTTAAATCCTTTATGACATTCATGTATGAAAAAGCTGACTGCAAAAGCCCGTTCAAGACGGCTCATGACATCAGCTTTTCTTTTTTTTACCCTAGTCTCCAACCGGTTTGATAATGTATGGCTGCATCCTGAAATCAAACATGTATATTAAGCTGCTTACGGAGACGTTGCATTTCCGAATTGAAATAGGCTTTACTGTAATCACATCCAACAATAGCAACGATATTGCCGCCATCATCAATAATTGGCGCAAAGCTTGTTTTCCACTCACCGTATCTGTCTTCGTATATGGGAGTAACACCCGCTTTACCATTAAAAGCCTGGTAAGCGACATTAACCATCTCCGGGGGACCAATATATTCTTCCCCCGGTTCAATGACAAAGCCTTTGTCTGCAACGAGGTGAATCAGACGTCCATCCTCCGTCATGATAAATATAAAGACCCATTCAATTACGCCTTCCTTTTCTTGAATCATGGTAAGTTTTTGTTTTAATTTCTGGGAATAGGAAGTTTGCCGGTTCATATTTTTTTGTAGACTGATAACCTCTTCAGCTGGAATGATAGCTGCGGTTACAGCGGCAACGGAACGAAGTCGTTGATTTATTTGTTCTTCTAAAATGGCCCGTTTATTCACTGGTGAAAAGCGTGCTTCTTCAATTTTATTACGTAATTTTTTATATTTCCTGCTCATTGTCGGCTGACTGACTTCCAATACCTTTGCCGCTAGTTTTAATGATTTGTATTGTTCCATTGCCATGTTGATCAATTGTTCCTCCACAAGGTCGACTGCTTCTTGCAAGGGCATCAGAAAATCGATAACAGGTATTGAAGTGGGTTTGGGCCCTTTAAAAGGAAGGACCTCTTTAACCAAAGCAACATCCACTTCCGGCATTCCGCTTGTAACCACAAGCCTCTCAACTGTATTTTCAAGTTCGCGCACGTTACCGGGCCATTGATAGATACATAGTAAGTCGATTGCATCTGGGGCGAAAGCTACCTTTCGTTTGTACAGTGTATTGTACTTTTGTAAAAAAAATTGAACTAGATGAGGTATTTCATCTACACGATTCCTAAGCGGCGGAAGGTGGATAGGTACGACATGAAGACGATAATATAAGTCTTCTCGAAATTCACCTTTTTTCACCATTTTTTCGAGCGATTTATTTGTTGCGGCAATCACTTGAATATCAACAGGGTGTGAGGTCGTACTTCCAATTGGTGTAACAACGCGTTCCTGAAGGACGCGAAGCAGTTTTACTTGTACGTTAAGAGGTAACTCGCCCACTTCATCCAAGAATAAGATACCCTTATGGGCTAGTGTGAATTTTCCTTTGGCTCCGTCTTTCCTGGCGCTGGTAAAAGCCCCCTCTACGTAGCCAAACAGTTCGCTTTCAATCAAGTTTTCCGGGATGGCCCCGCAATTGACAGGTATAAATGGAAAGTCCCTTCTGTTACCCATATTATGTATGGCCCTGGCAGCTATTTCCTTTCCTACACCGGATTCCCCCAATAAAAGTACAGTTGCGCTGACATCACAAACCATTTGCATTTTATGCAGAACATCAAGCATGGGTTTACTGCGGATCACAAATGGAAAAGAGGGCTTCTTCGATTCCAAGAAGGGTCCCGATTGAGTCCTTGATGCATCTGGATAAGAGTCTTTAATTTCTTTGTAGGCCCAGACCCATTCGCCAGATTCAATCGGGTATGCCGTCATCAGCATCTCCGGACCCAGCCATGAGGACTGCATGAAAGATCTTTTTTCATTTTTGCCCATTACCTCTTCTGCCAAGCTTGTAGAAAATAAATCTTGTTCAACATCCTTGATGGAACCGCCGACATTAGCGGATTTGACTGTATGAAATAAGGAATTCCCTGTTCCGGTTGATTTCAGTATTGTGCCATTTTTATCTGTCACAATAAGCTGATCGTAAATAGACAAGAGTGCAGAGGTGAAGTGATCCATTATGTCTACCTGCCTTTCATTTAACTTCATAGTTTTTATATTACAGAAATTTCACAATTGTTCAATAGTTTCAAGAGTGAATATTCTTCCTATTGGGAACCCCTGTTAGCAAAGTGTTTCTGGTTGGCATGGTTATTGCAATAAAGTAAAGAGAAGGGACTAATGCAAAGGAGGGAAAAGCAATTTTGAATAAAGAGAATCAGTTTCAGCAGAATATCAATTCAGAAGATCCCTTTATTAAAAGTCTATATTCAGATTTGAATGAGCGG
Source organism: Peribacillus sp. CSMR9 (assembly GCF_033141925.1). NCBI lineage: Bacteria > Bacillati > Bacillota > Bacilli > Caryophanales > Bacillaceae > Peribacillus > Peribacillus sp. CSMR9. The sequence goes on along the minus strand of NZ_JAOPHO010000003.1, from coordinate 219,148 downwards.
ATCAATGCGTATGAACAGGAAGATGCCGTGAAAATCGACAAAATGAAATGGAAGGATGCGACAGGTTCTATTTTTCTCATGATTTTAATCATCTCTTACTTGGTCTATACACTTTTCTAAAGTAGTTTTGTTTAGCTCACCCAAAACAAATACAGTCTAGTTTCCAAGCGATACAATCATTATTTTATAGTTGGGAGAGAAGCGAGTGAGTAAAGAGAATTCCTCCATTTCAAAGGATGTGGCCTTTGGCTTTTTACCGGCAAGTAAAAGTGACCGGATTTTTAACCTTCGGGATTTAATTTTAGTACAGGTTGTTATTGGCCTCTCATCTTTTGGGCTGTTAACTGGTGGATACACAGGTACAATGCTTGATGCGAAGCAGTCACTTGCAGCGATTTTATTCGGTAACGCCTTCCCTATGCTGTTGATTGTTCCCATTACCCTTTATTTTGCGCGGTATGGCATAGATACTTTTGTAGGGTTTCGAAGTTCACTGGGGTATCTAGGATCCAATATCTTTTTCTTTGTTTTTCTTATTCTGACTCTCGGCTACATTTCCATTGCGCTTTTCATGTCCGGCCAGGCGTTAGCAGAGGCTGCTAATTGGATGGGGATGCCCGCCATTTTCTCAAGCCAAGCAACTGGAGCGCCGTTTTTCTCGATTTTACTCTTCATCTGTGCATTCCTTGTAACGGTGAGGGGACCGATAGCGATTCAAAAATATACCGCAGTAGCCGTTCCGGTATTTATGGTTCTCATGTTTGGCCTTCTTGCAATAGTCTTGTTTGGCCAGGGTTTCACTAACGTTGCTCATATACTTCCTTCCGAGCCATTTGAATCGAATTCTCGTTCATTCGCGACAGCCCTGGAATTAAATATCGGTCTCGGCTTCTCATGGCTTCCATACCTTGGGCAATACAGCCGTTTATCTAAAACAGAAGGAGGAGCATTTAAAGCAGGATTCTACAGCTATGGAATCATCGTATGTATCGCTGCTTTAGTTGGGGCCCTTGCTGCATTAGTCGCTGGTTCACTTAATCCTTCTGACTGGATGTTTTCCATCGCAGGAAGTTGGGGCGGATTCATTGGCTTGATTTTACTTTCGGTTGGGAATGTTGGTGCAGCCATTTTCCTTATGTACTCACAAGCTGTCAGCTTTAAAACTGTATTCCCGAAAAAGTCATGGATGGTTGCGATGGGAACAACCGTACCGGCTATATTCTTACTTCTAAGCTCGACGTTCTACGATGCATTTGGTTCATTCATTGCTGTCATTTCCTTTATTATGGCTGTTCTTGGCGGCATTGTCGTTGCAGATTACTTTTTTGTAAAGCGCCAACGCATTTCAATAAGGGATTTGTATGACACACAAGGCTCTTATACTTATTGGAAAGGCATTAACCCGTCGGCCGTTCTCACGGTGGTCATTGGAACGATCGTTTACTGGGCACTCTATAATCCATTGACTTTTGAAGCAAGTGACTTTTTCCTTCATACAGCTGCCGGAATTCCAACATACTTTGTCGCTTTAGTCACCTACTATGTTTCATCTAAATACATTTTCCGTTTTGAAGTTGACATGGAGCGTCCATCCGTTGAATTAAAGGAAGCTAAATAGATAAAAACTCACTTTAAAAAAACTAGGGAACGAGAGGAGATTGTTCAATGTTTACACAAAGTTTAGATTTCAAAACAACTGATTTAGATACATTCCCATTTCCATTCACTTCAGGTAACTATCGTTATTCAAACGATTTGAAAAGACTCTCAAACATTAACTGTATTGAAGTTACACCAGAATACAGACTCCAAGTGGAAACGAAGCGTCGTCTCCTTCAAGAGCAGCCGCATATAAGGTTTCAATCTTTTTCACACACAATGGAAATGCAATGGGAATTGTTGGAAATGCTCATCGACATGGCAGCTGATCGCTATCCGGAGCATTTCGAGGTCATTAAAGATGGAGACAACTGGACTTTCAAGAACCACATTTTCGGGGAATCCGATTCATTCGTTTATGGCGATGCCACCACGCTTCCAAATGAGCCGCTGGATTATATAGGCCGCCATTTCCACAATGATTTTGTTTTAATGGTTCATCGCGATAGTAATTTCTATTTGGAAGTGGGGCAAGTTTCATACGCCGCACTCTTCTCAGCTAACTGGAATAAAGGCATGTCCTTTGATGAGATCCATGCACCCGTTCCATTTGTATCGCGGAAAGGCGATGAACTGGCAGATCGCGTTCGTAAGTTTTTATTATCCATTGAGCCTGGAAAGCCATGGACACGCATCAACTGGAACCTGATGGCGGACCGTTGGGATGTCAACTATGAAACGATGGATGTCTGGGGACCGCAACGTTCTGAGATAACACCGGAAAATGCAGGTAAACTAGTACGTTTGCGTGTTGAAGAACAAAAATTTTATAACATGCCGCGGAGCAACGCCATTCTTTTCGTATTGAATACACAGTTCCTGCCACTGGAGGATTTGACATTGCGCCAGGAGTGGTTTGATCTGACATATAGCGTACTGCAGGATATTCCGGAACCTATGGCTGAATATAAAGGAATTGCCCCTTTTCTTCCGCAATCGGTCGAATATTTGAAGCGTATTGATGAAAAACAAAAAGCGAATCTAAACAAAAAGTAGGAGGATAGGGCCTTGTATAATAGTCCAGTATTGTTTGATAAATCCATTACGATCGTAAATCAATTTACTCCTCGGAATGAACGAAGAAAGTTTGTCATCATTTCTGATCAAGCTGGATATGAAAAGGCGAAACGTTTCACTTCTGAAATCGCAGGAACAGTGCCTGTTGAATGTCTTTCCATTAATGGAATGGAAGATAAAGAGGAGATTAAGAGATTCATCTTGGCACAAAAGATGGGCACCCAATTTTATATTGCGGCTGCATGGAACAATGCCGTAATGATCTTCTCGCTCGGGGTGGAAGCTGGCCTATCTGAAGCTGAGATCCAGACTGTGATTATCGGGCCTAAACGGCGGTACGTATATTGCATGAAATGTTTTGAAGTGTCGGAAGTCGAAGAAGAAGCAGAGATTGCAGAATGTGACCATTGCAGAGCAAGTCTTGAAATAGGACCTTTTTATTCTATAGTACGGGAAGGTTATATTGGTTACCCATTCATCCCAATCGGAAAAGAAGAAGTAGGGAGCTGATCGTCATGCGGGTAGTAGGAAATATTCAAATGAAAGTAAACAAGATCATTCAAGAAACTCCATTCGTAAAACAATTCGAGTTGATACCAGTTGATGGAAAACCATTGCCTGCTTTTACAGGCGGTTCGCATTTGACCACATTCATGCCGGCCGGGGATACGATATTCGAGAGAGAATACTCCCTTATCAGCAACCCAAGGGACCGTATAAAATATGCCATTTCCATTCGGCGAGATGGGGCGTCACGTGGAGGTTCCGCTTTCTGGCATGATCATGTACAGTTAGATTCCAGGCTGGAAGTCAGTTTCCCTAAAAACAACTTCCCTCTCAGCTTTCGAGCAAAGCATCATGCCTTTTATGCAGCTGGAATCGGCATCACCCCATTTCTGGCAATGATGGAAGACATGGCTGCCGAAGGGCAAACCTTCGAACTCCATTATGCAGCACGCACACCGGAGTTATGTGCTTTTTATGATTTGTTAAAAGCCAAATATCCTGATCAATGTACCTTTTATTTTTCGCAGGCAGAAGACAAACACAGAATGATGCCTGAGACGATGATGGATCATCGCATTGGCACACATGTATACTTTTGCGGACCTCTCGAGATGGTACAAGAGTATCGAAAAGCTGCCAGTTCATATGGTTATCCGGAACATGCGATTCACTTTGAATTATTTGGGACAAAAAATGATGGGCCTAAAGATCCTTTCATTGTCGACCTTACAGATAGCGATCGGTCCATTCACGTTCATGAAGGTGAAACTCTGCTTGATGCGCTTTTAAGGGAAGGAATTGATGCACCTTATTCTTGTAAAGTAGGCGGGTGCGGAAGTTGTGAGGTAGATGTTGCAGAAGGTGACGTGGTTCACCGGGATAACTTCCTTAGCGAAGAAAACCGTCAAACACGCAAGTCAATCTTGACATGCTGCTCACGTGCGAAGGACGACAGACTTGTCTTAAAACTTTAAAGATACCGTATAGGTTAAATAAAAAAATGAAAACCGGAGGCATAAAACATGACAATTTTAGAAACGGCAGTTATAGAACTGAAAAATTACATCAACGGTAAATGGCAGTCTGCATCTTCAAATGAAGTAATCAAGGTAATTAATCCTGCAACACAGGAAGTCATTGCAAGGGCTCCGCGTGCCACAAAGGAAGATACAGAAAATGCAATCTCAGTTGCGAAAGCAGCTTTCGAAAGTGGAATCTGGTCAGGCCTAACAGCACAGGAGCGTGCTTCCTACCTATATAAAATTGCGGATAAAATTGATGAACGTGCGGAAGAGTTAACGATTCTTGAAACAATGGACAACGGGAAACTTAAAGCAGAGGCGGGTTTCGATATTGCTGATGCCGCGGCGTGTTTCCGTTACTACGCTGGCTTAATCCTTCATCCAGAAGGTGAAACTTACCAAGTTCCAGCTCCCGTGCAGGCGATGGTTGTTCGTGAGCCAGTAGGTGTAGCCGGTTTAATTGTACCTTGGAATTTCCCTCTTTTAATGAGTGTCTGGAAAATCGCACCGGCACTTGCGGCAGGTAACACCATTGTTTATAAACCGGCTGAATTGACACCTGTAACAGCAATGAAATTATTTGAAATCCTAGAGGAAGTAGGCATCCCTAAAGGTGTGGCTAATATGGTGATGGGCCGCGGGACTGTTGTCGGTCAAACAATTGCAGAAAGCAAGGACGTTGACATTGTTTCATTTACGGGAAGTACGGATGTTGGCCGCTCTATCATGAAAGCGGCAGCGGGCAACTTAAAGAAAATTTCCCTTGAGCTTGGCGGTAAATCACCTAACATCGTTTTTGCAGATGCAGATTTAGAAACAGCCGTCGATTACGGATTATTTGGCATCTTCTTCGGTGCCGGCCAAGTATGTTCTTCAGGTAGCCGCATTCTAGTTGAAGAAAGTATTTATGATGAATATGTAAAACAGTATGTGGAACGCGCAAATAAAATCAAAGTAGGACCTGGCCTTGCAGAAGACAGCAACATGGGGGCAATTGTCAGTGAAGCGCAGATGAATAGCATTTTGAACTATATTGAAATTGGCAAACAGGAAGGTGCGACACTAGCAGCAGGCGGTTACCGTCTTGTTGATGAAGGCCTTGACAAAGGGTACTTCATTCCACCGACTGTCTTCACCGATGTAACACCTGACATGCGCATCGTACAAGAGGAAATCTTCGGTCCAGTCGTTGTCATCCAAAAGTTTAAAGATGAAGAAGAAGCTATTAAACTTGCAAATGATACTGACTACGGCCTTGCAGGCGGCGTCTTCACTAACGATGGCGCAAAAGGATTGCGCGTGATCAAGAAAGTACGGGCAGGCATCACTTGGGTAAATGATTATCATCCAACATATGTCGAGGCGCCATGGGGCGGTTACAAACAGAGCGGGATCGGACGCAGTTTAGGAAAATACGGCTTGGATGAATACCAGGAAATTAAACAAATCAACATTAATCTCGATGTAAAACCGGTCGGCTGGTTCCCAAATTAATCATATATCAGAGAGGAAGCAACCTGCTTTCTTTAATTAAACAAAAAAACCTAATCCAAATACGGATTAGGTTTTTTCATACTGCCGAGAAACTTTTATAGCCATAAAAAGGAATGTAAAGATGTTGTTTCTTAAGCTAATAATTACTGAGAAAATGGATTTGAGCATATAAAACACCATTGGTATGTTGAACTACCCACCACTTATCGGCTTACTGTCTGAGTGAAGTAGGTGATGCCTAAGAACATTAGACGGGGGGCCATAGCTATCATACCGAGTTAAGTTATGTCGAATTAAATGAAAAACCCCCCTAAGACATTTCTTGAGGGGAAGGGAGGCATTTATCTAACTTATTATATACTATGTTTCCTTACCAATTCGATGTGAAGGAGGGAAGTTCATGTTGCCAAGGATGACATCGAAGTCAGCTCCGGTAGCCTTGGGAACGTTACTTGTATTACCATGGAAAGTCTCATTTGCAAGTAAAGCGAAGGCCACCGCTTCTTTCGCTTCAGAAGAGTATCCCAACTCTTCTTGAGTTAAGACTTGAATAGAATTTCCAAGCATTGATCGAATCATATTTAATAACGTTTTGTTATAGCTGCCACCGCCGCCAATAATCACTTCTTCAATATTGGTCTTTGGAAAGATGAAATTTCGATAGTTCTCCACAATGGACTTTGCTGTAAACATCGTTACAGTTGCTAAAATATCTTGACTAGGAAGTGATTCAAACATCTTTAATAGTTTTACTACATATTGCTTGCCAAACAATTCCCTGCCAGTTGATTTTGGCGGAGGGGTCATAATATAAGGATGACTGATACAATAAGATAAAAGTTCGCCATTGATTTTTCCTTGTTTAGCTATGTTACCGCCTTCGTCATAGCTTATATTGAACAATTGGCGGCATACTTCATCAATGATCATATTCCCAGGCCCTGTATCAAAAGCATACATGTCATCAAGAGATGCTTGCTTGGGTAAGACGGTTACATTTCCAATGCCCCCTATGTTTTGAAGTAATCTTCCCTTTACTTCACTTCTATAAAGAATGTATTCGGTAAAAGGAACAAGAGGAGCTCCTTGGCCACCAGCTGCCATGTCCATCGTACGAAAATTAGAGATTACAAGTGTGTTTGTATCGTAAGCAATTACTGCGGCTTCCCCAATTTGCAAAGTGGAGGGTATATAATTTTGGTCCTTTAAAGGCTGGTGGTAAATGGTTTGTCCATGGGATCCAATAAGATCCAGTTTATTAATGGGAAATCCAGCTTTAAGACAAACTTCCTTTACCGCATTGGCAAATAATTTTCCTAATTTAAAATTCAAACTGCATATTAACTGCACATTGGATGTGTCCGCAGATAAAGACTGCATAATTTCTTTTTCAATATCTTTTGGAAAAGGGCATGTCATGAACTCAATCACTTCCAGTTCAGTCTCGAGTCCACTATTATCCACCCGAACAAGTGCGGCATCAATTCCATCCAATGATGTTCCGGACATTAATCCAACTATGTACATCATCATTCCACCTACTTCGATTCTTTTATAATCCTGATTTAGCATGAACATTATATGATACTAAGATAAGACCATTTCTAACATATTGTTTAATATATCTTACGTCCATTGTTCACTGACATGCGCCACTTGAACCGTAAAGCTATTTATTGAAGATTATTTTACGTTTATATTAATCTGTTTAGTTTGTTTACTTTCATTGTGGGTTCGGTCTAAGGCAGTCACAACATATGTGTAAGTCTTTCCTTTTTCTACACTGGGGTCATTAAACAATTGACGTTTATTTTCTTTATGCACTGTGGCAAGTAAGTTCGTTGAGTCTTCTATATTTCCTTTTTTCTTCCCATCAAAACGATAAATGGCATAATAGGATGCATCTGATTGCTTGTGATCGTGAATTTCAAATTGTATTCCATCTCCAGCTTGTGTTGCCTTGCTCACCTTTGGAGCCTTTGGGGCATGATCATCAATCCAAGGCATGGCAGGAACCAATGCGGGATGCTTATAAATATCCTCGCTTAAGCGATTCTTTATCCCAAGGGGGTTTTTCCGTAAATCTTTGGCACTGAAATGCATGCTTCCATCAAATTCCTTATATGTTCGATTCAGTTTTAACTGGTTTGGCATTTTTTCAGGATTGAACCAGTTTTGGACACCATTGGACTCTGTATTAATTTTATAGTCTCCTTGTCCAATATAGAGTTGAACATTTTTACCTTCGACTTCTTTTGTCCACCAATCAAGAAGTTTGGCATAGTCAGCTACTGGCAATCCTATATTCCAATATAATTGAGGGGCAATATAATCAATGTATCCATTATTGATCCACGTTCTGGTATCCGCATATAAATCATCGTAATTCGTTTGTCCAGCGGCAGTGTCAGATCCTGTGGGATCAACTGCTTTGTTGCGCCAAACTCCAAATGGACTTATACCAAACTTCACATATGATTTTTCTGCCTTGATTTCTTCATTTATATTCTTAACAAGGTTATTTACATTATCCCTTCGCCAATCCTCCACATTTGTAAATCTATCTGCTCCATATTTTTGATAGGAAATTTCATCTGGGAAAGGTACTCCTGCAATCTTGTAAGGATAGAAATAATCGTCCATATGGACTGCATCAATATCATAATTCTTAACAACTTCCATTATTCCATCGATCACAAATCGTTGTACGCCAGGAATGCCTGGGTCAAAGTACAACTGTTGTCCATATGGTATGACCCAATCAGGGTGCTTTCTAGCAGGATGAGATTCTGGAAGATTATCAATATCCGATAATTCAGCTGTCTTACCTAAAGGCATGGTAATGCGATATGGATTAAACCAGGCATGAAATTCCATATTATGATCATGTGCTGCCTCTACCATGAATGCAAGAGGGTCATACCCAGGGTCTTTTCCTTGGACTCCTGTTAAATATTTTGACCAAAGACCGTATTCAGAAGGGTAAAAAGCATCTGCAGTTGGTTTAATTTGCATAACGACAGCATTCATCCCCATTGCTTTTTGTTCATCCAAATATTTTATGAATTCTTCTTTCTGTGCTGATATGGATAAACCTGGTTTGGACGGCCAGTCAATATTTAATACAGTTGCAATCCAAGTTGCGCGCAGTTCCTGTTTTACATAAGTAGTTTGCTGAGGGATAGTCCCCGTTTCTGCATGTGCAATCAAATCGGATGGAAGGAGAAGTGAACCTCCCACCAAAGCGGCTAGCGCCAATGATCCTAATTTTCTCTTTGTAATTCTTTCATTCATCAATAGTACAACCTCATTTCATTACTAATATTTATATTTCATTATTTGTAAGCGTTAACAAATAATGAATATATGAATTTGTCACCTATCTGAATAGAATTAATGTCTAATCAATAAAAGGATCATAGGTTTGGTTCATGAAAATAGCGGTTTACATTTTTAGTAGAAAGTTAAAATTATTTTATGTATCTTACGTTTATTCTAAAATTAATTTTTAAAAATGTATACACAATATTGAAATTAATTTTTAATAATGATATATTCTCTATAGCTAAAAAAGTTTCACCACTTTCACCACTGAAATAAAAAAGGATGATATGTATGCTAGAGCATTTAACGACAGAGCGCCGTAATGAAAAGACCATGAGTTTGGATGAAATGGGAACACTTGAATTTTTAGAGGTAATGAACGAAGAAGACATTAAAGTTGCCCATTGTGTGAAAAAAGAACTTCCGCAAATTTCTAAAGCCGTGGAGATGATCGTCGAAGCCATGAATAAAAACGGCAGATTAATTTACATGGGTGCAGGAACAAGCGGGCGCATCGGTTTATTGGATGCAGTAGAATGTCCCCCGACATTCAATACCGATCCTAGTGAAGTAGTGGGTCTTATAGCCGGTGGGGAAAAGGCTTTTATTAAGGCAGTTGAAGGTGCTGAAGACAGTTTTGAATTAGGTCCTGAAGATTTGAAGAAAATCGAATTAACAAACAGGGACGTTGTAGTGGGCATTGCAGCTAGTGGACGCACTCCATATGTTATTGCTGGATTGGAATATGCCAATCAAGTTGGTGCAGGAACTGTGTCGATAAGCTGTAACAAAGGTTCTGAGATAGGTAAGATTGCAAAAGTTGCGATTGAAGTTGTAAACGGGCCTGAAGTCCTGACGGGTTCTACACGTTTAAAAGCTGGAACATCGCAAAAGTTAGTATGCAATATGCTATCTACCGCCTCAATGGTTGGAGTCGGTAAAGTTTATGGTAATTTAATGGTAGATTTACAGTTAACTAATGAAAAGCTAGTTGAACGCGCAAAACGTATTATCATGGATGCTACTGACTGTAGCTATGAAATTGCAGATGAATTTTTAGAAAAGGCACATGCCCAGCCCAAAATTGCAATTGTCATGATTTTAACGAATGTATCGTATGAAGAAGCCTCAAATCGTTTAGTGAAGGCACAAGGATTCATAAGAAAAACGATTTAACGCTTTTAATAAAAAAATAAAAAAATTGGAGGAACAAAGAATGAAGGTTTTATTCGTATGTTCAGGTGGAATGTCTAGTGCAATCGTTGTAAGCGCTTTAAAAAAGGAGGGGGAAAAACAGGGTGTAACTATAGAAGTATTGGCAGTCGGCACTCAAGAATTTGATGCAGAAGTACGAAATGGCTGGGATGTTGCAATGGTAGCTCCGCAAGTCAAACATCGTTTCGATGGCTTTAAGGCATCGGCAGATGAAGCGGGCGTCCCATGTGAAGCCATACCAGCTCAAGCTTACAGCCCTCTTGGCGGACCTAAGCTACTAAAACTGGTAACGGAACTAGCAAAATAATAAACTAATTACTATTTCTTTTCACTAAACGTAAAAGGGGAAAACACGAATGGACAAGTTTGTAGCTTTTTTAGAAAATAATCTTTCAACACCTATGGCTAAATTGTCTGAGCAAAAACATTTACGTGCAATTCGGGATGGTGTGGTTTCTGCGTTACCATTCATCATTTTTGGCAGTTTATTCTTGATCATTGCATTTCCGCCCGTTGCAGCAGATACTGCATTAGGTGAATGGTCTGCAAAACATATAGCAGAAATTTTAATACCATATCGATTAACGATGTTTATCATGACGTTATATATTACTTTTGGTATAGGCTACAGTTTATCTCAAAGCTATAAACTTGATCCGCTATCTGGAGGTTTACTATCATTGGCAGCCTTCTTGTTCACAATTGGTGTAAAGATGATGGATGATGTGGGGTTTGTTTTGCCAATGACAAATCTCGGAGGCCATGGTCTTTTTGTAGGAATGCTTGTATCCATTTTTGCAGTCGAAATTTTACGTCTTTGTAAGACAAAAAATATCACAATTAAAATGCCGGATTCTGTTCCAACTTCAGTAGCCCGTTCATTTGAAGCATTAATACCAGTTACAATCGTATTGCTTGTTATGACTTTAATTACAGTCGTTTTTGCTGTTGATTTACATTCACTTGTCGATAAAGCGGTTGCACCACTCATCAGTGCAGGCGACACATTGCCAGGTGTATTAATTCCAGTATTTTTGATTACATTCTTCTGGTCATTTGGTATTCATGGCGTTTCAGTGGTAGGTGCCGTAGCTCGTCCGGTATGGGAAGTGTACTTGGGGAATAACTCGGCGGCAGTTGCAGCTGGAAAGGCAATTCCCCACATCGCTCCTGAAACTTTCTTCCAATGGTTTATTTGGATTGGCGGGTCTGGTGCAACATTGGGTTTAGTAATAGCCATGCTCTTAACGGCAAAGTCCACCTATAGTAAAGCAATGGGGAAAGCAACAATTGTGCCAAGCATTTTTAACATCAATGAACCTGTCATCTTTGGGATGCCAATTGTACTAAACCCGGTACTGATTATTCCATTTATCATTACACCGCTAATTGGTGCAACACTTGCATATATAGCAACGTCCATCGGACTGGTGAACCCGACATATGTAATGGTTCCCTGGACATTGCCCGCTCCAATAGGTGCCTACCTTTCAACAGGCGGTGATTGGAGAGCCATTGTTCTCGTGATGGTGAATTTAACTATTTCCGTTATTATTTATCTGCCATTCTTTAAGATGTACGATAAAAAGCTTTTAGCGCAGGAAAACATGGTGGAAACAACGGATAATAAAAATATCGCTTTATAAGGAATACCTAAAAGGGAGTTTGGGACTAAATGCTCCAAGCTCCTTTTATGAATTGAGAGGGGGGAAAGGACATGAATTCAACTTCCAGAATTCACTTTTTTAGTTACAAAAGTGCCTTTCTATTTTTTTGCTTCATTCTTGTTTTTAATTTTATCTTTAACAGATTCATGGATGCCTTTGAGATAAATAAACAATTCTCACTATACTTGGGAAATACCTTTGCCATAAGCGCAGGATTGACGATGGTTGTTTGTTTTGTTGAAGGTAAGTTTAAAAACAAGAAACAAGCATCACTATTATTCTTGTCTTTATTAGCGGTAAGCGCACTGGTTTGTTATGCAATCATCTATAAATAAATGAAAAATTCAGATTAGCTTACGATGAGGTGTAAGGGGAATGGAAATGAAAAAAGGGTTGAAGATTGCCACAATCGGCGGAGGCTCCAGTTATACGCCAGAATTAATAGAAGGATTTATAAAACGATATGATGAGCTGCCTATTAGAGAACTGTGGTTAGTGGATATTGAGGCAGGAAAAGAAAAACTGGAGATTGTTGGAAACTTGGCAAAACGGATGGTTGATAAAGCAGGACTTCCAATGGAAATACATCTAACGTTAGACCGTCGTCAGGCCTTGCAAAACGCTGATTTTGTCACAACCCAAATGAGAGTGGGTTTACTTGATGCACGAATCAAGGACGAGAGGATCCCGTTGGAATTAGGCTTAATTGGTCAGGAAACAAATGGTGCAGGAGGATTGTCCAAGGCATTACGAACTATCCCCATTCTTCTGGAAATTGCAGAAGAAATGCAGGAGCTCTGCTCTGATGCATGGTTAATTAACTTCACAAACCCAGCGGGGATGGTAACGGAAGCCCTTCTCCGCTACAGCAAGCATAAAAAAGTCATTGGAGTATGCAATGTTCCATTTAATATGCATATGTCTATTTCTAGCATGCTTGGTGTTGATATGAAAAGAGTGCACATAGATTTCGCAGGGTTAAACCATATGGTATTCGGGATGCATGTGTTCGTTGATGATCAAGAAGTAACAGATAAAGTGCTTGAAATGCTGGGCAATCCTGAAATTCAGCTGACGATGAAGAATATTGCCCCATTGGCTTGGAACAGAAGATTTTTGAAATCTTTAGGAGTGGTGCCTTGCCCGTACCATCGTTATTATTACAAAACAAAAACGATATTAGAAGACGAGTTGGAAGCATTCAAATCAGGGGAAACTCGAGCTGAAATTGTGAAAAAATTAGAAGAAGGTTTGTTTGACCTATACAAGGATGAAACCCTTGACATCAAGCCTCCGCAATTAGAGCAACGCGGTGGAGCTTACTATAGCGATGCAGCGTGTAACGTCATTTCTTCCATTTATAATGATAAAAAAGACATTCAAGTGCTAAATGTACAAAACAAAGGATCGCTTACTGATATTGATTATGATTCAGCTGTCGAAGTAAGCTGCATTGTCACCAAAAATGGACCAATTCCTTTGGCTATGGGTAAATTACCCGTACAAGTGCATGGCTTGATTCAACAAATCAAATCATTTGAAAGAATTGGTGCAGAGGCAGCCGTTACAGGTTCTTATGATAAAGCATTATTAGCTTTAACGATTAACCCGCTTATTCCAAGTGATGACCTGGCGGAAATGGTTTTACAAAAACTGTTAAAAGTTCATCGAGAATACTTACCACGATTCTTCAGTGAAAGTGCAGTATCGACATGAAGTTTCGTTGGATTACAGCAATCCAATGAAACTTCATAATCTAACATAAAATTGGAGTGTAGTGATATGTCAACTGAATTGAACAATAATGAAATGGAAATTTTTGAAATAATATCACATAGTGGAAATGCAAGAGGATTAGCATTCGAAGCACTAAAAGAAGCGGAAGAATTTAATTTTGAAAAGGCAGAGGATCTAATTAAACAGGGCCAGGAAGAATTGAACTTGGCCCATAAGACACAAACCAAGCTAATTCAAGCAGAATTGAATGGAGTTCCAAGTGAGAAAACTTTATTAATGATTCATGCACAGGATCACTTGATGACGGCAATGAGTGAACAAAAACTAATTGAACATATGATTCGCATTGTAAAAAAGCTAGCCCCACAACAAGAGGTGATTAAATAATGGGTAAACTCGGTATATCTATCTATCCAGAGCATTCAACCGTTGAAAAAGATATGGAATACATTGCACTTGCACACAAATATGGATTCAAAAAGATCTTTACTTGCCTGCTTTCTGTCGAAGGTGACAAAGAAAAGATTTTAAAAGAATTTAAAGAAACGATTCGTTTTGCCAATCAATTGAATATGGAAGTGATGGTCGATATTGCTCCCCGAGTATTCGGTTCACTAGGCATTTCTTATGATGACTTATCGTTTTTTGCAGAATTAGGTGCGTATGGAATCAGGCTGGACATGGGTTTTACAGGTAACGAAGAGTCGATTATGACACATAATCCATATGATCTAAAAATTGAAATAAACATGAGCAATGCAACAAAATATTTAGAAAATATTATCGATTACAAACCAAATAAAGAGAATTTAGTTGGATCGCATAACTTCTATCCTCATCGCTATGCAGGATTGGGCTATCCTCATTTTATAAAATGCTGTGAGTCATTCAAAAAGCATAATATCCGCACGGTAGCTTTCATAAGCTCCAATGCAGCAACGTACGGACCTTGGCCTATAATGGAAGGATTATGTACATTAGAAATGCACCGGGAATTACCCATTACAACTCAAGCGAAACACTTGTATGCGACAGGGTTGATTGATGATGTAATTATTGCGAATGCCTACGCATCTGAAGTTGAATTGAAACAGCTTAGCCAGTTAAACAGAGGTCTATTAACATTTAATGTTAACCTTCACGAAACCATAACAGCTTTAGAGAAAAAAATAGTATTGGAAGAATTCCATTTTTACCGTGGAGATGTTTCCGATTATCTTATTCGCTCGACTCAATCACGCGTGAAATATAAGAGCGATGAATTTAAACCAACATATACGCCTGATATTAGACGCGGTGATATTTTAATTGAAAATGAGCTCTATGGACAATATAAAGGGGAATTGCAGATTGCATTGAAGAAAATGAAGAATTCGGGAAAAACAAATGTAGTGGGCCGAATAGCAGAAGAGGAAATTTTTCTCCTCGATCATTTGGAACCATGGGGGAAATTCCAATTCAATATTAAATGATCAGGGAAGGAACGGTGATATTCCTTCCTTTTTTACTGAATAGGAGAATGATATGAATTATATTATCGGTGTTGACGGCGGGGGCACTAAAACTGAAGCAGCGGCTTATGATTTAGATGGTAATAAAATAAGTGAAGGCAAAGCTGGGTTTGGAAACCTGCTTATAAATGAAAAACAAGCCATCGCTAACATTATACAGGCAATTGAACAAAGCATAGCTCCTATTGATAATGGTAGCTGCCATTACATTTGCTTAGGATTAGCCGGGTATGGAGGAGTTGAAAATCCGCAGGGCATAAAAAGTGCATTAAGAAAGGCATTAAATGCCCCGTTCACGATTGTAAATGATGGAATTATCGCTCATGCTGCTTTACTAAAAGGAAATGATGGCATTTTGACCATATCCGGAACTGGATCTGTAAGTATCGGCATCCATAAAGGTATCGAGAAATCGGCTGGTGGCTGGGGACACATTCTTGGGGATGAAGGAAGTGGCTATTGGATCGCCATGCAGGCTTTTATAAAAATGACGAAAGAAGAGGATGAGGGATATGACTATAGCCTTTTAACCGGGACAATACTTAAAAAACTTGGGCTTCATAGTGTTATGGAACTTAAGAAATTCATTTATTCCGCCACGAAATCCGAGATTGCCGCGTTTGTTCCCCTAATTGTCCAACATGCGGAGGAGGGCGATGGTTCCTCGCAAAATATTCTGAATCAGGCCGGGTACCACCTTTCAAAACTAACGCTTAAGGTTATCAAGAAGTTAAAGTTAAGTGAGAATGTTACAATTGCAATAAAAGGTAGCATATTGACAAATATACCATTGGTGCAAAGCTCTTTCATCAATCATATTAAACTTGAAAACCCAAATGTGAAATTTGTTGTAGAAGACGTATCAGCTACCTTGGGTTGTTACTACATAGCAATGAAGCATTTAAAGTAAGTAAAGATCAAGGAGAGTAAATCATATGCCCGTCGAAAATATTATATTGAGAATTGAAAGTTTATTGAACCAGTTGCCCAAATCAGAAAGGAAAATTGCACAATATATCTTAGAAAATCCACAAGAAATTATAAGAATGACGATACATGAATTAGCTGACCATGCCAATGCCAGCAGTTCGGCCGTAACGAGATTTTGTCATTCTATAAAGGTTAACAGTTTTTCGGAACTGAAGGTATCCCTATCATCCCTAATTTCCCAACCGGAGAAAAAAGGTTTCCATGACATTGAGCCTAATGAAACAATAGCGTCCATTAAAAATAAAATAGTCTCCAACTCTGTACAAGCTATACAAGAAACGGCACATTATTTGGATGAGGCCGTTCTTGACAATATCATTGAAACCATGAGGAGTGCAGATGTAATTTATGTCTATGGTTTAGGAGCTTCATGGCTCGTTGCTGAAGATATTACACAGAAATGGCTACGGTTAGGAAAGATTGTAAGTGCCAATCAAGACCCGCATATTACGGCCACTGCGCTTGCTGCATCATCAAAGAACACCGTTTTTTTCTGTATATCCAATAGTGGCGAAACTGAAGAAATTCTGGAACTCGTTGATATTGCTAAAGCATATGGAATTAAAACAATTGGTTTATCGCGGTTGGGGAACAATGGACTAACTAAAAAAGTTGATATGTCCCTAAATCATGTACGTGCACCGGAGGCTAAGTTCCGAAGTGCTGCAACAAGTTCGCTTTTTGCACAATTTCTAACGGTCAGCATTATTTTCTATGCGTATGTTTCAAAATTTTATAATGAAAATAAAAATGAAATTGAACGTTCAAGGGAATCTGTATTGAAATTCACCAAAAGAAATTTGGATACTTGAAGGAAGAGGATTTAAAAATGATGGAGGAGGGCATTCGCTTGGATTGTGAATGCGCAGATATATGCGGAAGAATCAAACATAGGATGTACGCTTTTTCAAGGAGTAAAGAAACGTTCCAGGATTTGGCCTAATTAAAACAGAGAAAAAGCCCTCCAAAAAGGTTTTGAAGGGCTTTTTGGCTGGCCAAAAATTAAAAACATGTTTTTCCATTAATCGGCTTTTTTGATAACTCATGGTGTTTAGCATAAGAAGATTATTAGTAGGCGATACCTACACGTGATTTTATATAATCGCTACTTTTTATTAGACTAAATGTAAACTCTGCTGTATCCGGCACGGATATTTCTACGCCGTCCTCCGGCAAAAAATTACCTTCTACACGATATTTACCTACACTTTCCCCATCCGGCAAATACGTAGGACAGACAATAGTCCATTCGAGTGGTGACTGTTTGAGCATATCGTAAACTTTATGATGTTCTACCGCTGCACGGGTAGACTTACGCTTTGATTCACTTGACTGATAACGCAATGAATTTGGGGTGGTTCTGCTTTGCAGGATACCTGCAGTTCCTATAGTAATAATTCGTTGTATTCCTTCTTCTTCCATTGCTTCGATAATTAGTGGCATACTTTCTGATAGAGTGGTTGTCCCATCAGTATTCAGCGCACTAATAACTACATCAATCCCATGCAATGCATGTGAGATATCACCTTTATTTAAAACATTACCTTGGATAATAGTTAAATTTTCACAATTTATTTGAAGCTTCTCTGGATTTCGAACTAATACAGTAACATGGTGTCTATCATGAAGGGCATAAGTAACTATTTGACCTCCAACTCGTCCAGATGCACCTAAAATTAAAATATTCATGAGAATGAACCTCCTTTTTACAAATATTACACTACACTTTAAAAGTTATTATATCGTCTTTTTCAACTAATGAAAGCCTTAGTGCAATAAGTCATCATATGATAATCGAACTTTTTTATAAAGAAAAATTTAATATACTGCTGTTTCAAGCGATACAAAAAAGCACCCAAGAGCCATCAAAGATTCTACTTCGCCTGTTTGTCCTCCTACAGAAAAATGGGCGAAAATCCCACCGTTATGAGAAAAAGACAGTCTTTGATATATTGGGTGTTGTCTATCAGTATACCGTGTGTCACAAGAGTGCAGTATAGCGCAAAAAAATGGCCTATCGGAGGCTTATTTTGCATGTCTTTCTTTAATTGCATGAACGATTATCTTGTAGAAATAGATCTACTTTAAGTACTCATTGGCGTTAGCTTGATGGGGGGGGGACCGCCAGCATTTCGGAAAAAAAACACGTTAAGCAAATTTCAACACAAAATAGCCGACTTTAACCCCTTTAAGGCTAAATCGGATGTTTTATATTCAAAACTTAGTTGTTTGTAATATCAAAAGAAAATGTTTCTTTAAGTCCCTTTTTCCCGTCAGAAGTGATTTTTATTGCTCTTGTTTTAGGTAAACGTTGAACCCAATTTAATTCTAATAGTCTTTCTAGAAGGGCATTTCCTAATGCTCCCGCAAGGTGGTGACGTCTTTCACTCCAATCTAAACATTTGTGTGTAAATGAACGACGCTTATTCTTAACCCTTTCAAGATCAATTTGAAAAGTTGTAAAGAATGACTCTCCTTTTTCAGTAACAGTAAACCCGTCCTTTTCTTCATAAATAACACCTATTTTAATTAAATAATCTGTTAATTTTACTCCTAAATTCCCTGCAAGATGATCATAACATGTTCTTGCAAAACGCATCTCTTTTTCTTCCGAAGCCTGTTTTAATGATTTAATTTCAATTGGTGGAGCTATTGATAAAAATGACTCTATAACTTGAGCAACTTCTTGATTTCGAAGTCCATAATATCGATGTCTCCCCTGTTTTTCAACTGTAACTACATTCGCATCGACCATTTTTGTCAAATGGAAACTAGCCGTCTGTGGTTTGATTCCTGCCATATATGCTAATTCGCTTGCAGGATGGAATCTACCGTCTAATAAGACTGTTAATATTGCTGCACGAGAAGCTTCACTCACAAGAGTAGCAATCATTGCTACATTTGGATTTGCGTTCACTTTAATTCCCCCTAATTTAATCCAAATTTCGATGATAATCGAAATGTTAATATTCTACAATAAATAAGGAAGAACCTATGAATAGGAGGAGAAATAAAGATGAAAAAAATGGCTCAGGTTCCAAACACAGAAATTATTAACGATAATATAATGTTAGACTTTGGAGAAGAAGTCCCGATTGTTGGAATAGAGTTAGAAGGAGAAACTGCAAGGAAAATTTAACTGATTGCTAATAAGGTACACATTAGGAAGTTACTACTGACGGAAAGACTTATTATTCTTTTAGACTGAATGATGAAATAATAAGAAAGTCAATTCCTCATCCTAATGTTGAATCAATAGTGTTTCATTTTTCGGATACTAACTGTGAAGATTTTATAGGTATAGACCTTTTTGCTTCTAAGTCTTATTCCGAGCAGTACCTAATTGGAAAATAAATAGTTCTTCTTTTACTAACGGGTGCCTGTGCGGCCGAGCCTTGGTCGTATCATTTAGCGGGTGGATTCCCGTCGAGTAAGAACTAGCCATTCGCTCGTAGCGAGTCTTGGAGGGCTAAAGGTAACGTTAGTCTTTAAGCGTAGACAGTTAGGTGGCGGGCCGAAAGCCAAATGGTTGAAGGGATTGAGCTCCATAATGTTAGTAAATCGAGAGGGCTGATGCTTTACGCACAGCAGAAAGCTATATTTTATCCTTCGTAAAGGGCAAGATGGATAAAACCTCTCTGGGGTCAGAGACCTTGGCACGATATACACATCGATATGATACGGCAACTCGGGAGACCCTACCGATCCGTGTAGGGAGTTGGGGAGCAGCGTAGTACCAATGAAGTTGGGTAATGCCGATGGAGGAAAGGCTAGCTACCAGTTATCGCCCTTACTAGGGAAACATTTACTACACTCAGAGGCAGGGATAAATGGAAAAACGACTAAGGATAGCAGAATTAGCAAAATCTGAATCTGAGAGATTAGCTACATTTTGTGAATGGTAACGAGGAGGAGCCGTGTGCGTGAATAGCGCAAGCACGGTTCTGTGAGGTTCCCTTCTACTCGACTAGCGTCATAAGAAGACCGCCAATTGGCGGCCTTTTGAACGTGCGATTCTTTACATAATCATACGTTCACTACAATAAACAAAATTACAGTCAAAAATAATCCCTTAAAATTTTTCTTTACTACGGCTTGTGCTCGGTCGGCAGTTGCGACGAAACTTTAAAAAAATATCACTATTTTCCCATTTCCGAAATCAATGAGAGAATAGTGATTTTAAAAATCCTTCACCTGGTCATTGGCGATCTCCCGTTATTTGATTTCGATCGCCGAAGCCTTATTGTCCCAATCCGAAGCCATATTAGCAGTTTTACCATACCAATCGGAGTGTCTAAAGGAGACTCCTCTGCCATACCCTTGAGATGAAGTATGCTCCCACAGCGTCGTCGAATAGCTTGAAGAAGGTGACGCCGTACTTAAGGAGGAAATTCTGTCATTCCAGCTGGAAGACAAGTTTGTAAAACCGTCTCTCCAATAAATATAATTCCCACCTTTATTTTTATACTCATAGAAATCGGTACAACAAGAACCGCTGCCCATGGTAGTGACTTTGTTTTGAAGTCTCTGTTTATCTTTTTCGATAAATGCCAGCAAAGTTTCCCTGCTCGTAAATCCATATGCCAACCAATCGCCCTCGTTATTCTGTTTAGGAAGAACCATTGTTACTTTTATTTCTTTGTTAGATATGTTACTCACTTTGGACTGGGAATCCACATCTTTTCCATCTACATTTAAATAATGGAACGATTTAATCGTATAATCCTTTTCTGCATTCGTCTCGGCCTTCGATACTGGTGTAAATCCCATGGCAACGAAAAGACAACATATTATTACGGAAAGACAAAGTTTTATTCGCAATTTCTCCACTCCCATATTATTGAAATTTAGATACTTTGGCCGGAAAAAGTGGAAGTTGACAGCCCCTGCGTAAAATCTTGACGGAATATCCGATACCGGCTTGTACACGAATGGCTGAATTCCACTTTTATTAATATTCCCTCCTTCCGGCTTCGCTCCCCAGCCGTTTATACGAAATGTGTCAAAGGATGATTCTCCTCTAGCCTACAGTGTATATTATTTCCACACAAGGATATATTTTACTATATTGTTAATTTATCAGGAGGTAAATTCTCTTATTTTCAAAAGTGTTTTTTAAAGTATTTCACCATAACCAAGGAGCTATATACCAAAAAAACGAAAAACATACGCTAAGCAAATTTCGAAATAAAGAAAGCCGATTTTCCCTACACTAAGGAAGTATCAGCTTTTATTCGTTAAATCACTTATACAATAATGCGCTAATTTCTTTTTTCTAGTTCGAATGAAATATAATACTACACTGGGTTCCTAGTTGAGGTTTACTATCTATGTGAAGATCTCCGCCATGAGCTATAATAATTTGTCTTGCAATAGCCAGCCCTAATCCAGTTCCAGAATTATTAGAAGATACATCGATTGTCGGTTACAAAAAGTTTAACGGAGGTGAAGGGGAGGACTTTTTATTAATATCAATGGGCGGTGAAAGAATGGGAAATACCATTTATCTTATTGAACTCCATCAGTTTGATACGAATATCTCTCGAATGCTCACTTATTCGCAGGATTTCCTAACCCTTGTAATTGGATTTCCGGGTAATTGAAATGAGGTCAGATCATTTTGGCTTCATGAAGGCATAGTTAAATAAAGAAGTCAGTGCCACTCCATATTTTACCATGCAATGTACATCTCCACACCGTCCCTGGAGGCTTTCCCTCCCGTGGGTCAATTGCCCTCTCAATCCTTCGTCATGCCTATCCAAGGGGTGGAGGCCAGTTATGCTAACCTGATGGGTCACAGTGCTCTTTTGTTCAAGAAACCTTGTACTCTGTACATATTTGAAATCCTACGAATAAGAAAACATTAAAAATTAAAGTAGTAAATCTAACCAACATTTTAGAAAACAATACAAAAAGGGCCACCCAAAAGCTTCATGAGTGGCACCTTGGAAAATTGAAATGATCTGACTTCCTTTGGTAAGAAATGACTCTGTCTTTGTCTTCTAGCTTTTTCTGAATCATTTAATCGGAGGATAGTTGAAAATGGTGGATTAGTTGGCTATAAAAAGATGCCATTAGCGAGCACAATTCCTTCTCTAATATTCCTGTCCTTCTTTCGACTTTAGAAAAGAAACAACTGATTCATCTAATAATTTTTCCCGATTTGGATCTTCATTGACATCTGTATCCACTTCCATTTCTTGTTTAAGTATGCCGAAAGGATCATCTTCTGTATTTAATCGACTGTCCCGGCTTTTATGTTGGACTGGATTATGGTCATTATTTTTTTGATTTGGCATATAAACTCCTTCTTTAACATGTATTTTTTATTTAGTATGAACAATTGATCCAAAATAAAATCCAATATTTTTTATGGATTATTTTCAATTTCAATCACGAACTGGGACCTGTAATTAATAATCTTCCGCTATCTTGTTGTTCTTGATGAAAGGTTGAAACAGCATTCAAATTGTAAATCCTAAATTGCTTTAGGTATAGTTGATTGAATATTGAAAATACTGTAGTATTTATTTGTGGAAAATAAAACCGAAACATCGTTTTCTATTCAAAACAAACACCCGGAAGGAGGCTGGGACAGAATCCCCAGAGTAAAGTCAAATAATTTAAGGAGGATTTTGCTATGAAGAAAAGAATAAGGAATACCTCTATTAGATTTTTGTTGGTAGTTTCAATCATACTATCATTATCATTATTACTTCCTTCTTTTGGCCAATCTGCTGGAATGCAATCGGATTTTAAAGTAACTCTATTAGGAACAGGTTCTCCTATTTTAAGTACATCCCGGTCCGGTCCCGCTACCCTTGTGGAAGTTGGTAATGAAAAACTCCTCTTTGATGCAGGACGTGGAACTGCTTTGCAATTATATAAAGCGAATATGTTACCAGGCAGTATTGACAAGTTATTCCTTTCACACTTGCATTCGGATCATACGATTGGCATCCCAGACATATGGCTTACAGGTTCTTTGCCAACAGGTGGGAAAAGAGAGCTAGCCTTTAACATTTGGGGACCTAAGGGAACAAAGAAAATGATGTTACATATGAATAAAGCTTATAAAGCCGATTTGGATGCAAGGGAAGACTCTGGAAATGGAAACGTTGAAGGAGCAAGTATTATAGCACATGATATCAAGGAAGGCGTTGTGTATCAACAAAAGGGAATAGAGGTAATAGCTTTCAAGGTTGACCATAAATCAATTGAACCTGCTTTCGGTTATCGGGTTAATTACAAAGGACATTCAGTAGTTATCTCAGGTGACACCCGTTATAATGAAAATCTAATTCAATTTGCTAAAGATGCTGACGTAGTCATTCATGAGGTTGCAGCCGCAAGACCTGATAATGAATCAGAATCAATATCCAATATTCTTGACCTTCACACTACACCCGAGGAAGCAGGTAAAGTCTTTAGCCAAATACAACCAAAGCTTGCTGTGTATTCACATATTGTATTATTAGGTGGATTAACAGAAGAAAAAGCTAATTTGCCCGGAAGAACAAAAGAAACATATGAAGGAACAGTTGTAGTAGGTGAGGATTTGCTGCCCATTGAAATAGGCGATAAGGTACAAGTGCTGCACCCGTGAAACGATGAGCACTCAGGGAAAAAATAATAGACGAGCTTCAGCCAATGCGATAAGCGTTTGGAACTGTGCTACCGTAAACATTTTGACATATAACCCAGGCTAAGACACTTTCAATAAAAAAACCGATATCCCTAGCGCGCCGGCTCATGAATATCATGATATAAGGGCATAAAAGTCTGCATCGAGTAAAAGCTTCTAACCCCTTGACGCATAAAGAACCCTTGCCCAAAATGGACAGGGGATCTTTGTTTAAAGGCAAAGTATAATACAAGTTTAAGAGTTTCCAGCTCGAAATGTACTTTGAAAAATCATATTAGGGCAATTTTGGCCTTTATTATTCAAATGGCGCCTCGTTATTAAGCTAAACTATCTGCTAATCGGTTTTCTTTCCAAATGACTGTAATACCTAGGCCAATGACCATAATGACAGCAGCAAAAAGATAAGGATAGTGGATGTTTACGTCAAATAGTATTCCTCCCATTGCTGGTCCGAAGATATTCCCTAAGCTCGTATAGGTTGAGTTCATTCCAGCAACAAACCCTTGCTCTTTCCCGGCGGCTTTTGATAAAAATGTCGTCAATGCCGGACGAAGTAAGTCAAATGCAAGAAAGATGAAGCTAGTTACCACCAGTACTGCCAAAAAGCTAGATATCAATGTGGAAGCCACCGCGAATATTGCCCCGATGACTAAACATAATTGAATCAGCTTCTTTTCACCAAGGATATCTACCAGTTTTCCAAACATAAATACTTGGACAACAACTCCGAAGATTGAGCTAATTGTAATGATAGTTGCAATATCCTTCGGCGTGAAGCCGAATTTATGATCAGAAAATAGGCTGAAAACAGTTTCATATGCTGATAAACCAAAAGCGAGTACAAATACGATGATAAACGCAATAAAGTAAAGCGGGTTAAGTGATCTTTTTAAATCGTCTATAAAGTTTGTTTCTTTTGTATTAGCAGAAACTTCTGCAAGCTGTTCCTTTGTTAGCGGTTCTTTTAAAATAAATATTGATGCAAGGCATGCTAAAAAAGCAATGGCTGCCGCAAGAAAGAATGGCAAACGTATACCATATTCCGCAATAAAACCACCGATACCAGGTCCTATAATAAAGCCCAAGCTAATGGCGGCCGAAATATACCCCATTGCTTTTGGCCGTTCCTGAACTGATGTAATATCTGCAACATATGCAGTAACACCTGGCATAATAAAGGCGGCACTAATTCCCCCTAGGATCCTTGATATATATAACACGGATACGTTCGTGCCTATACCAAAGATAAGTTCTGAAACACCAAAAAGGAATAAGCCGATAATGATGATTTTCTTTCTGCCGTAACGGTCGACCCAACGACCTGCGAATGGTGACATAACAAGTTGTGATACTGCAAATACGGCAACAAGATAGCCCATCGTACTTCCTGATAAATGCATGATATTCATAAACGATGGCATTACGGGGATGATGAGTCCAATTCCTAGAAAGGCAATGAATATATTGCTTAGAAGAATAATTAATATCGCCTTTTGTTCATTAATTGGTTTATTCATGTATAAACACCTCTTTCTATGTGAATCATTTTTGTGAAATACCTCTCCAAAATACTTTCCAAGAGGATGCTAATTTATCGTTCAGCCGTTTCTCATCATTGCCGTATACAAGCTCCAGCATAATGGAATCCACTACTCCTAAGAAAGCAAAGGTCGGCGTAATTGCTGCTTCTTCGACGATTAATTTAGCATTGATCCAATCCTGAAATTTTCTTTCCAATATCGCCTGCACCTTTTCCTCGATATCCATGACTTCCTGTCCGATTGCTTTTTCAAGATGGGCTGGCGGAAAAAATGACATACGCAGCCAAAACTTTAAATGCTCATTTTTTTGAAAGAGATCGATGATCAATTGTAGAAATCCGTATAAATCTTTTTCTGGATTTTTTGAATCAACTTTACTGAAATATTGGAGTTTTGAAGATAGCTCCGCCTCTTTCGCATCACGTAAAACTTTCAGAAAAAGATCATCCTTGCCTTTAAAATGGGCGTAAATGGATTGCTTTTTCATGCCGACTTCTTCAGCTATTAGAGATAGGGATGCTCCTTCATAACCATGAATCGTAAAATATTTTAAAGCTGCTACCTTAATTTCATTGCTTTTCAATAATATCACCTCTAATTTAACGAACGTTCGTCAGTTATATTAGCAAATTAAATAAATATAAGCAAGCGGTTTAGTTTATAGGAGGGTATTAAGCAACACTGTGGTGTGGAAAAAACCTCCATAATCAAGCGCTTTTTTTGAATGAAAGGAGCACAAAAGTAATCAAACTGTTTTTTTATAATTGAATACTTATTTCTTATAACAGAGGGTGCTGCGGCCGCTCTCGGGTCAGTTTAGTTGTATGCTGATATTATATGAATAACAACGAAGCGTTACTGAAAAGTTAATAGCAATTGGTGATTAAATGATTTAGGATTAAACCCAACACAATTTGAGTATCTTGTTGATTGAACGAG
The DNA here is from genome assembly GCF_033141925.1 of Peribacillus sp. CSMR9. Taxonomy (NCBI): domain Bacteria; kingdom Bacillati; phylum Bacillota; class Bacilli; order Caryophanales; family Bacillaceae; genus Peribacillus; species Peribacillus sp. CSMR9. The sequence goes on along the minus strand of NZ_JAOPHO010000003.1, from coordinate 192,880 downwards.
TGCAATAGTTCTTTAAAGTGCTGTGAAGGTCACCTCTTTTTATGGAACTAAAGTGGAAGTTTAAAAAGAAGTGATAAAATAAGGGGAATTAGTTGTGAGGTATAAGAAATGAATACCATTTTAGAAGGGTTCTTGGAGTTAAAAGAAATATTAAACTCGTTCAACGGACTCGAAAAAGATTATAATTGGCTACTTACAGATTTAGATTGGTCATACCAAGAAAATTGCCTTGATTACTTTGAAGATTATCGGATTTTTGACGACCTTCATAATAACTTCTGGATTACAGGTGAAAATCTAAAGAAACTTGCTAATAATAAAGGTTTTTATTTTATTTGGGGTGTATTTTCGGCATTTGATAAAAACGAGAAAATTGATTTAGATGACATTAAAGTAGAACCATATGCAGACGGCAATCCAAACCTTTGGGGGGAAACTCCAAATATCCAACATCCTAAGGCAAAAGTTGAATTGGTTTTGTGGGACTCTTCAGCAATTCTCCTTCTTAGTAAAGATAATGATTTATCAAGAAAATTCAGAAATACTTTTGAAGGTTGGAAAAATTTAAATTACTATAATCAGTCGTAAAACCTTATCCACTATAAGAACAAATAAGCCATTTCCATTTCTGGAAAAATGGTTTTTTGTGGTAATATTAGCAGGGAAGAATAATAGGGAGGGTAACTATGGAAGGGTTGGAAATTTACGATTTTTTAAGATTAGTTTTTATTACTTTAATAATTAGTTTATTTATAATTTCCATTATTTTATTGGCTAAGAAACGAAGTAACCTTGTTAATGGATTCACTGTTAGTATCACTTCAATAATGTCAATAATTGTTTCAAGTATTAATCTTATTATTATGGGATACATAGCTGATGAATTAAATTTAGCAGGAGACGTTATTTCCTTATATATGTTTCTTATAATTTTAGGGTTAAGTATATTTAATATGTTTATTTACTTTAAAAAAACAGTATTATTAGTGCCTAATAAATAAATTTTGTTCCACTCGAACTTATGTGTATGAATATAGGATTAGTAGACTGACGGGATGGAATATTGGTACTGTAAAGTAGCTATTGTTGTTGAATTTAATTCATTTTGGGTCAATCCTACTCTTTCTCCTGACAAAAAAGTGGTTAAATGGTCGAAACGCTAACTTTTTGACAGTTATCCTATAGGTTCCATATTTTGTGCTTTTTGTTTATATAATCGCACATCTATCCCCTGCTACATATGGAAGGCATGATTATAGGCCTTCTGGCAATAGAAGAGTGATTGTTTTTCCTAATTTATATTCTAATTACCAATTTCATAGGTTTCATAAGTGAAGACAAAACAAAAAACAGTCTAATTAAAAAGTTTGTAAGTTGTAAAGGATTGCACTTAAAGTAATCGGTCGTTAGCACCCATAAGAAGGCCGCCAATTGGCGGCCTTTTGAATGTCAAGACAGAATATATGGTCGGATAAAATTATGTATATATTATAATTTTATTTGTTTGGTCGAACAATCATTTTTTCAGATTTGATTGTTTATTTTTCATTTCATTGTTACTAAATGAAATGTTTAATGATTTCAATGATCAGATTTCAATGATCATAAGAATAGTTTTCACTCTAATCATAGCAAGTTTTTGGATTGCGGGACCCTGAAATACTTCTTTTAGAAATCGCCCGATATCACCGCCCTAGATGCCATATTTAGTTCATTGAACGATAAATTATTTAACAAAGTATTTGGCGGCCTTTTGAAGTATAATTCCTGCAATAATCATGCATTCAAATTAGAGGGGAAATCAATACGGATTTGCTCAATAAGAAAAAGTGGAAGGTAACCCAATTAATAGTATTTTTGTGTTAAAGTAGTGCAGGGAATATTTATTATTGCAGAATTTTATAATTTCATTAAGAAGGAAGAAAATCTGCATGATTGTATGACTGTATTTTTAAAAGATATTTTTGGTTATAAGGAAGGGATTAAAATGGGAAAAAAATTATTAGGTAGTATGTTGCTTTTATTGCTGGGGATGGTTAGTTTTACCTTTTTACCTGGCTTAAAAGTTGAAGCGGCAGAGCAAGTGCACATTGTATCCTCTCAGGAAACGGTAGAATCGATTGCAGCGAATTATGATATATCGGCAGAGCAATTAATGAAGACGAATGGTTTACCGGATGGTACGTTATATGTGGGCCAGAAGTTAATCATTCAGACGGTTTATACTCCTTCCATCTATCAATGGACAGAGAGAGGGAAACAAATTGGGAATTATGCAAAAACTTTTATAGGATTTAAAAAAGCGGCTGAAGAAGAGACACCGATAAATGGGTTCGATTCTAGCGGATTGATTTATTGGGTACTCTCCCGACAACAGGTGCCCATCGACCGTTTGTCAGTTGAAGGCTATTATAAGCAAGGAATGGTTACAGATACTCCTAAGGCTGGAGATGTTATATTTTTTCTGGAAAAGGAAAGCTCAAAAATCGTGACGGCTGGGATCTATCTGGGGGGGGATCAGTTTGTTAATTCTGGATATGGAGCAGAGACAGTTCAGGTGAGATCTATCACAGAAAAATATTTTGCACAATTCCAAGCCGAGTTTAAAACGTTTACACCTAAGGGAGAGCATGTCGTTAAAAATAATGAAACACTTAAAAGCATTTCCGAAAATTACGGTGTATCTGTGGAAACAATCAAAAAGCGTAACGCTTTACCAACTGATAGTTTGATGCAGGGGCAGTATCTTCAAATATACAGCAGTCCCTTGTATCCATTTTATGCAAATCAAAAGGCTTCCTATGATAAAGCTCTTGATGTCATAAAGTATGCATATACTCTACGTGGATTTCCTTATGTTTTTGGTGAATATGACCCGATTATTGGAATGGATTGCAGCGGATTTATCTATTGGGTCATGAAGGAGCAGGGAATTTCCGTTAAACGAAGTTCGGCAGCGGACTACTATTCCTTGCTGCGGAAACTCAAAAATCCAAAGGCAGGGGACTTAGTATTTTTTAAAGAGTCAGATTTAAGTAAAGAGATAACCCACGTAGGTATTTATCTAGGGGATGGTCTCTTTATACATACAACAAAAAATACTGGCGTTCATATTTCTGATCTTACTTCAAGTTATTTTGAACAGAAGTTCGAAAGTTTTGGGCAAGTCCAAAACAATATGGACTAAGATAAAACGAGAGAATTAAGACTGCTTGGATTTTCTATTAATAGTTTCCCTTTAAGATACAATGGTATCTTAAGGGGATTTTTGGCTTAAAAAGGGCTAAAGGTTGAGGAATATACAAATGAAAAAAATGAGCTGTCAAGATGTATCGGTAATGAATACATTGAGGATGCAAAATGTGTCTACTGCTTTTTAGTACCGCAGGAAACAGGTTGACGGAGCAACTCCCTTATTGAAGTAGTTTTTCATTTCGTTCTTATTTGTCACAAATAATACCTGTTTTCGGATACCCCAAATCTATTATGGAAATTTGGTTTCCCTACTTCTTCAAAGTGTCTATGCCACTTAAATCAGGATTCATGGAATCCATCCTACAATTTCTAAAATCGTCAAGATAATCTCAAAGACAATTAAAATGACAATGATCCATTCAACGAATAGCCCCCTTATCGAATGGCTGATGTTAGAAAACCCATCCATAATGTTATATAAAATTTCTGTTTTACTTTTCAAGATTTTATACCGATCATTCAATTCAAAAAAATTCAGCATCCTGTCATAAAATTCGCCGGCAATGCTGCTTGTCCATGTAATATCAGGTTTATCCAGAATCATGATATACGCAAGGGTATTATACTCGTGACGTACGATTTTTGCCGTCGTCCTCGCTAGTTCCTTGTTGCCGATTCTTAGCTTGCCTTTTTCCAGTCGGTCTATCATGGTTTCGAGCTTGTCATGGATTTTTCCGAGCTGTTCCTCAGTTTTTTCGAGTGCCACCGATTTTGCGAGAACAGTGGAAATTAATTCAGGGTAGAAAAATTCATATTTAGGCACCGCTACATATTCGTCGGTCAGCTTGATGTTTTCAGTTTCTCTAATGTGAAGGCTGTAATCGTCCGTATATCGATCTACATGGACGAGATCAATATCAGGCTCGAACGATTGGATATAGGTTGAAAACTCTTTTATCTCATCAGCGTGTGAGTAATTAATGAAGACAATGCTGCCAAAGGAAAAAACCAGCACCTGTTGCGATTCATTCATCTTTTTATTAAGGATGGAATTTAGAATATCACCTTTTAGGATTAAAGGCTCTTCCCAGGTGAATTTTTTAGGAATGCCGCAATGAATGGCGATTTTATTCAAATCAATTTCATTAGTGATTGCAAATGCTTTAAAGGTAATTGGTTTCATTTATATCACTCTCTTCGGCAAATTGGTCTTCATCTGAATTTATTCCATTCCTTACAAAAACATGCTTGAAGAATTCTTGAAGGTTGTTTTTCTTACAGCTAAACCAGCTAATAGTTTTTCGATGAAAAACTTTAAAAATTTCATGCTATGCTAAATTAGTGCATGCCTTCCACTGAACTATGTTTGGAAAGTTTCGTTCTATTATTTTTTATCCAAGAATGCTTGAACCTGACTTTCACCTTTTACCAAATCCAGACCAATGACTGGATTCTTCGCTATCTCCTCCTTAAAATTCAATTAACCGGTAACCCTATTTCATCCTTATGGTTAAATGAATTTTGAAGGAATGCTGTTAGTTTGTCGAGTTACTTCTCCTGCGTCTTCTTTACTTGTTCCCTTAACGATGATGAAAACGTAATACTTTAGAAGAATTCTTATTTAACTTAATACATCATCTTGAAATTGATTGATTTACAATATGGGCCAATTACAATAAATTGCCCGTTTCCAAGTTAAGCTAAATGGAACATAATGATTTTTTTTTATTCTTTTCCGTTTCCTCAACAATGCTGAATTCGTAATCATCTATTGTAAGTGGATTTGCTTACTTTTTTTAATTAAAAAACACTTACAAAAGTTACATAAGCTATAAAGTTTTTTGAAAATCACTTAAATTAAGTATAGCAAATAATAGGAGTCAAATAACAGGAGGTTAAAAAATGAAATCAGCAAAGAAAATGAAACCGCTTCCTTATATTGAAGAAAAAGGAGATAACCAAAGCTTTTTATCCAAACTTAAAGAGGTGAAAGTAGGCGTTATTCCGCTACCTCTTTATATAGCCTTGGCGCTTATTATTTATGGTGCATCAGTATATAATCAACTCCCGCCTGATATGATTGGTGGTTTTGCCGTTATCATGGTTATGGGAATTTTACTTGGGGATATAGGGTTGAAAATTCCTATAGTGAAAGATATTGGTGGTCCGGCGATTTTAGCGCTCTTAATCCCGTCTATTATGGTATTTTATAATTTGGTTAATCCGGCTGCAATGGAAGCGGTAACAACCTTGATGAAAACATCTAACTTCCTTTACCTTTATATTTCTTGTTTAGTTGCAGGCAGTATTCTTGGTATGAACCGTCAAGTATTATTACAAGGATTTACGCGTATGTTTGTTCCACTCGTGGTAGGAACGCTTGTTTCTGTTGCAGCGGGAGTTTTAGTAGGTTCATTGTTAGGATATGATCTAAAACATACATTCTTCTTTATTGTTGTACCAATTATTGGCGGAGGAATTGGAGAAGGAATCTTACCGCTTTCCCTGGCATATTCTCAAATTTTAGGTGCATCTGCTGAAACATTTGTATCCCAAATGATTCCGGCAGCTGTCATTGGAAATATCATAGCGATTATTTGTGCCGGTTTACTGAAACGCTTAGGGGAGAAAAAACCGGAACTTACTGGTAATGGTGTATTAGTGAAAACGAAAGGTGGCGACGGGATCACCCAAGAAACAAATATTAATAAACCTGTTGATTTTTCACTAATGGGTGCCGGATTATTGATTGCCTGCGGTTTCTTCATCTTCGGAAGCCTTGCGCATAAATTTCTTGGCATTCCAGGTCCTGTACTCATGATTGTAGCTGCAACACTTGTCAAATGTTTGAAAGTGATGCCTGCAAAAATGGAACAAGGCGCCTATCATTTATACAAATTTATTTCCACAAGTTTAACATGGCCTCTAATGGTTGGGTTAGGTATGCTCTATATCCCATTAGAAGATGTAGTCAAAATTATAACTCCAGCTTATGTTTTAGTTTGTTCTGTAGTTGTTATAACGATGGTAGGGACTGGGTATGTTGTTGGGAAATTTATGAATATGTATCCAGTTGATTCAGCGATTGTAACAGGCTGTCACAGCGGTTTAGGAGGAACAGGCGATGTAGCCATTTTATCAGCTTCCAACCGTATGTCATTAATGCCGTTTGCACAAGTTTCAACAAGACTTGGCGGTGCTGCCACTGTTATATTAGCAACACTCTTAATGAAATTATTAAGTTAAAAACTATAATAAAATAGTGTGAACGGATGATAGACTAAGTTTTTTAAGTCAAATGCGCCGATACTATATTGTTAAAATAACTCATTTTTGCCATAGCCAATCCGGTTCGGGAATAATGCCTTTAGAGGCAACAAAAGCGGGAGCACTTGTAGCAGGAACCGGACACTCGGGTTTCCTAGATCAATAATGTCCGCGCATTCCCTTGCATTTTGGTGGTACCTTTGACGTTCATGGGAAAACAATCAATGAGGATATGAAGCTTGTAGTTTATGCTATTGCTGGATTGAATTTCAGGACCTTTACGAGGAATATGTGATTCCAGATCTTTTTAATCGCCGAGTAGCAGCATATGTTACAGCAGCTGTTGCAAACGTCCAATGGAAACCGGTGTTTCACAAAAACATGTCAATTTGACATTGAATGCCATTAAACAGGAGTGGACTTAGTATATCCAAGCCAAATTTGTTTAAATGGAAGTTGTTCAAAAATCGATGTAAGCGTTCCCTAATTTCTGATATAAAAAGTAAAAAGACTTAATCCAAACCCTAAAGCGGATGCCCTTCTCGTCGTCTTTTATACCTAGTCAATCATTTTAGTATATTTTTTCATATAAACCACTAGTAAGAAAGGAGAGAAGTAAATGTTCTTAAAAGAATTATCAAAAAATTGCTTAATGACCATTACCTATTATCAGAATGAATCGTTACAAATATGTAAGGGCCGTATTTGTAACCTTGATTTACATCAACAAACCCTGTCTTTAAAAGTTGAACAGCAAAAGGTTCTGACCATTCGTTTATCCGGTATTAAGGAAATTCATGAATCGCTTTAATTCTGGTTCGAATTTTAAAGCTTGGAAATGAAATTGTTTGATTCTTTTAGAATCATTAACTAAGCAACCAACTCAATAATCCCCAAATGGTAAAAAGGGGATTGAAAAAGTCGATTTAAGTAAAAGGAGGCAAATCATCTGCCGTATGTAGATGATTCGCCTCTTTTTATTTTTAGTTATAGGCTCTTTTCGTAAAGATTGTTGTTTTTAAAACGAAACTATTTAAGGTTGATTGGAGCGGAAGTGCGAGACTCCTGCGGGAGCAGCGGGACAGGTGAGACCCCACAGGCGTTTACGCCGAGGAGGCTCACCGCCCGCCCCGCGGAAAGCGAGCATCTGGAGGGGAAATCAACCACAACTCACTACCTGATAAATAGCAACAAAGTATGTGAAAACAGCCTAGTTATAAGACTTATAAATCTTTAGGTTTTACCACTTTTGTATTATTTTGCTGGTGGGTATACTAATATGATTGAAGCTATAGGCCAATTAGGGATGGCTAACAAAAAAATATTCAGGATTATGAAAATGCTGGTAAATGACAGCTTGCAAAGGGATACAGTGCCATGGGTTCTAAGAGAGTGGGGAGAGAAATTATGAAAGGAAGAAAATGGAGCCTACAAGCGACAATAACGATATTGGTTTGTAGTGTAGTAGCTCTTTCATTGCTCGTGACTGATTTATTAATCAGTAGAACAATAGCGGCGAGCATAGAAAAGGATCAGGAAGAAAAAGCAACCAATGTGGCGCGTATGGTAGCACATTCACAACTTGTAACGGAAACTTTGGGTAAGCAAGAAAAGGAAAGTTCTATTCAAGAGTTTGCAGAGGAAACCCGCCGTCTTACTAATGTACAATTTGTTGTGGTGATGGATATGAATAAAATCCGTAAGTCGCATCCCGATCCTGCCAAGATAGGAAAGCAATTCGTCGGCGGGGATGAGACGATTGCCTTACATGGAAAAGAACATATTTCTGTATCAAAGGGCACTTTAGGGACATCCCTTCGTTCCTTTACACCAATTTTCGACCGTAAGGGTAAGCAGCTAGGTGTTGTAGCGGTAGGTATTTCCTTAAATGACGTTCAAAAAGCAGTAAGTCAAGGTCGAAAAAATACCTATACGGGAACCTTATTTGGAATAGCAGCGGGTATTTTAGGTGCTATACTATTGGCAAGGTATGTCAGGAGAATTCTTTTTGGTCTGGAGCCCTTTGCTATAGCTAAGTTATTTCAAGAGCGAGATGCTATCTTGCAATCAGTAAGGGAGGGAATTATAGCCGTTGACCAGGAGTCCCGGATTACACTGGTAAACAAAACGGCTTTACGTTTATTCAATAAGGCAGGGTTAACTCAAGACCCGTTGGGAATGAAACTGGAAGAATACTTGTCGAACTCAAGACTGTGCTGGATATTGGAGACCGGGAAAACAGAGTTAGACGAAGAGATGGTTTTAAACGGTATCACTTTGGTGGTAAACCGTGTGCCGATCTTTTTAAATGACAAGATAGTGGGAGCAGTTTCGACATTCCGTGATAAAACAGAAATTCAACAACTGGCTGAACAATTGACTGGGGTACGTTCGTATGCAGAGGCGCTCCGTGCTCAATCTCATGAGTTTATGAATAAGCTGCATGTTATTTTAGGAATGTCACATATGGGTTATCATGATCAACTGTTAAATTATATAAAGGAATTGGTAAATCATCGAAACAATGAAATTGATGCTATAACCAGAAATATAAAAGATCCTGTCCTGGCAGGATTTCTGATAGGAAAATTAAGTCATGCACGTGAAGCCGATGCGGAGTTAAATATAACGAGTGAACGTCAAGTGCCTGAGCCGCTTAATTCTTATATGTCCCACGAGCTAATTACAATATTGGGGAATTTAATCGACAATGCTCTAGAATCACTAACAAGCTGTCCGCGTAAGCAAATAGAAGTACATTTTGATTACGGAGATGATATTTTAACAATCGAAGTAAAGGACACCGGAGTCGGGATGGAAAAGGGAACGCAAGATTATATGTTCGATAGAGGATTTTCTACTAAGGGAAAAGAAAGGGGATTAGGACTTTTTTTAGTCAGTCAAAGCCTGGAAAGGCTTGGTGGAGATTTAGAAATCTCCTCTAAGCCATCTCAAGGAACGAGATTTGTTGTTTATATACCATATGATTGCAAGGGTGATACAGAATGATACGTGTGCTCATCGTAGAGGACGATCCGATGGTAGCGGAGTTTAACAAACGCTATCTGGAGCAAGTAGAAGGATTTCAGCTAGTATCTGTTGTTTCTTCTGTAAATGAAGCTTTAAACCTATTGGAGAAACAGACAATCGATTTAATTTTACTAGATATTTTTATACCTGGGATGAATGGATTGGATTTGTTGTTGCTTATAAGGGAAACAGGGATGAAAGCAGATGTAATTTTTATTACAGCTGCTTCGGATATGAATAGGATTCAAACAGCACTGCGGTACGGAGCAGTTGATTACTTAATTAAGCCCTTTGAATTTGACCGATTTAATGAAGCTTTATCAGCCTATCGAGAGAAATTCATGTTTATGAAAAATCAGCATGTATTAAGTCAAAAGGAGTTAGATCGGCAAATCCTTCACAAGAATCCTAGAGTAATGGCAGAAGAACTGCCGAAAGGATTGACACAAGGTACGTTACAAATAATATGGGAAACAGCACAAAGCATGGGTGGGTCTCCGTTTTCAACTGAAGAGATCGCAGGCCGTGTCGGCATCTCAAGGGTATCGGTAAGAAAGTATTTAAAATTTTTGAGTGACATGGATGCTCTTTATGTTCAAGTTCATTATGGAACCATAGGGAGACCGATTTACCAATATAAGTATAATGAAGCAAAAGAAAATATAATTAAAAAATTCCTTTAAGCGGTCAATATTGGCCGCTTACTTTTTTTAGTTAACATTGGGATATTTTGATATAGTAGGGTACCAAATGGACTCATTTAATATACGGGAATCAGGGGTTAAGAATCGGTGGACCGTGAAAGACAGAATAACCGAATCCAAAAGGTGCTTGAAGGTGCAAATATCAAATTAGGCTCTGTCGTAGCATTGCAAGGTCAGTATCATCGAGGACAGATTAACTCACGACTTCGAGCAGATGGTTTTGAACCTGTTAATATTGACTTTATTCTTTTGTGAGATAGATGTATTCGGGGTAGCCTTGTTAAATATTAGTTTATGATATATGCGTCTATGTTCCCCTAACAGGTACGTTCGTATTATAAGATCGGCCATAACAAGCGAAGCTATGACACTACATGGAGTACTTGGGCTGCTGGTTAATTAGTAGCGGAGAAAAAATAATGAATTCAGGTAGTTGGTCTGGATGTGGATTTAGAACCTCATAAGATTAGAGGAAATCAGTTTTTAGACCTTCGGAATTTGACAAGACAACAGGAAATCGTAATAAATATGTATGTGGAAGCTAAACTTCAGTTTCATCCCACTTTAGATCAAGTGTTTCCTGAATATCGGAAAGTTTTTGCGATCTATATTCAAGGGCTTCTTTATTGATATAAAAGTACTTCTTTATCCATACTATTCCTCCTTCAAAATTGATACATACTTTATAAATAATCATGCTTATAGCAAATCAACTTTTATATTCAATACATGGAAACAACTATAGACATGGTGTCTGCTCAGTTCTAGGTGATTAAATCACATAGCTAATCCCATACTACCAATGAATATTTAGAACAGATTCACTACAAGCATGATCACTAATAAATTGTTCGGAATTCTTTATTTTTCATTCAGTGATTGACATTATGATTTCTTAAGTCTCTTTGATCATAACTTTTTGTATTTTAGCACCAGAATCTTCCTCAGAGACTTGCCCCACACGTTTTATAAAAAACGAAAGAATTAATCCAATTAGTCCAATTCCGATAATTACAACATAAGCATCATTAATGCCCTGAATGGTGGCTTCTGTTATCATATGTTTTTGACTTGCCATATTTCCGCCAGTGGACATCATTTCCTTAAAATGTGTTTCGGTGCGGTTCGTCATTACTGTTACAAGAAGGGAAGTACCAACTGCGCCTGCTACTTGCCTAATGGTATTGGATATTGCTGTACCATGAGCAGTCAAGCTTGAAGGCAATTGATTTAAACCTGCTGTTTGAATAGGCATAAGCATCAGCGCCATTCCAATTCGACGGCCCGTAGACATGAGAACTAAATAGGTATAGCTAGTTGAATCTGTCAAATCAATAAAGCCGATAGTTGTAATAATCGTAATTATTAACCCAATTATGGACAGCCATTTTGCACCATATCGATCAAACAGCCTACCTGTAATAGGCATTAAGAATCCCATCACAAGCGCACCGGGGAGAAGTAACAATCCGGATTCTAAAGCTGTGTAGCCGCGTGCACTTTGCAAGTACAGTGGAAGCAACATCATATCTGCATACATAACCATGGTAACCGCAATGTTGATAATGGTTGTAAGGGAGAACATATTGTACTTGAAGGCCCGCAGATCCAACAGGGGATTCTGAGAAGTTAACTGCCTCCGGGTAAAAAGTCCAAGTGCTGAGACTCCTACGGCAATAGATACAAGCACTTCACTGCTGGACCAGCCTTCACTGCCGGCTCGGCTGAAGCCATATAACAGAGTGCCAAACCCTATAGTAGAAAGGATTACACTTATAATGTCCATCTTGGTGATAACTTGTTCCGAGACGTTCTTCAGGTAAATAAAGCCGAAGATAATCACCAAAAGGGTAAACGGAATCATGCCGTAGAACATTAATTCCCATTCATAGTTTTCCAGGATATATCCTGCTAGAGTAGGACCGATGGCAGGCGCAAAAATGATCGCAAAGCCTACCATTCCCATGGCTGCACCTCTTTTATTGGGAGGATAGATTGTGAAAATGACATTCGTAAGTAGTGGCATAATAATGCCAGCTCCCGCTGCCTGAATCATGCGCCCAGTCAAAAGAACCGGAAAGGTTGTTGCTACAGCAGATACTATCGTACCTGCAAGAAAGATTAGCATCGAAGCTAGAAAAAGCTGGCGGGTGGTGAACCTTCGCATGAAATACGCTGTGATTGGAATTAGAATACCATTCACTAGCAAATAGCCAGTTGTCAGCCATTGTGCAGTTGCCGCCGAAATATTAAAATCAACCATTAGTTCTGGGGTTGCAACGCTCATGATTGTCTGATTTAGCGTGGCTAGAAAAGCCCCCAAAATCATAATGAACAAGATAGGTCCTTTTTTAATCGACCTACTAGTTGTATTGATACCTTTACTCAACCTACAAACTTCCTTTCTATTTCTCACTAGATTTATTTTACAATGTGTAAGATAATTAACACTGCATAAAACAGATTATAGTTAGGAATTCCCGTTCTTACAATTTACAATAAAATGCAAAATGTAAATTAGTTTACACTAAACCTAATTGTGTTGTTTATTTGGGGAATATAGTACATTACCTAAAGAAATTGTATATTTTAATACCAAGAGAAAGGAAAAGTAAAATGATGGATAATTACAAGGGTCATACAGATCCCCGAATTCTTCGTACGCGGCTTTTAATAAAAGAGGCTTTTATTGATTTGCTGCAGGAAATGGATATTGAGAGAATGTCTGTTAGCCGCATAGCGGAGCGCGCTACAATTAGCCGTGTTACGTTTTACCTCCATTATCGGGATATACCCGATATGTTAGAAAAAATGGCTGATGATATGATTGAAGATATTCAGCCCGCTGTGAACAGTCAGCCTGTGAACGAGGGTGCTGCCGACGATACGGATTTTGTAATGCTGGTGCGGATGCTTGATCATATTGCTAAACATGCTAAATTTTATAAAGTGATATTAGGTTCGAAGAGGGTACCTATCTTTACTGAACGCTTGTTAAATATGCTAACTGAAATAATAACTGCAAGGTTAGAGGTTTTGGGAAATGATTCTTACTTTTATAAAGCAGGAATTCAAAAGGATATAGCAATTTGGCACGGATCTTCAGCATTGATAGGCACTATCGTTTCTTGGCTGCGAAACGACATGCCGTATACACCGCATTTTCTCGCAAAACAGCACTTCTTGCTCTACCATTTTCAAGATAAAAATTCTTAATTCGTTATAATTAGAATTCCTGGTATTTGTGGGCGATAAGAAAAGTCGTTCTTTTTAACGAAACAAGGTATGTAAAACAAATAATTTTTGGAAGATCTTCTTTACTGAATTTTTTCCAATATCGTGAGTTGGGGTATGATTTCCTGGATGCCTTCTTATTTGGTAAGTAAAGGGTTAGACTTGTTGTCAGTAAGTGCCTTGATGTCCATTCCATATCTCGCTTCCTTTCTTATGTTTAATGTGAACGGCTGGATTTTAGATAAATATATGACGGGAAGAGAAAATACCTGGAGCAGGATCCATATCATCTGACTCGAACTGCAACAATGTGGCAGGGAATGCATTGGCTACATGTTGAACAAGAGGAATAACAAGCTCTTAAGACTTTGAGCAGGCTTCCCCCTATGGGGAGTCTGCTTCATTTTAAATATATGCTTCGCTTCTACTGAGAAACCCATGGCCTTTACTTTTTGTAAATCCTAGCAAACTGTAACATAATTGATAAAACGAATTATGTTATTCAATATGGTCTTCTTTATTAGTTAGGACGGTTGTATTAAAAGTCAGAAAAATATAAAATGTATTTAAGATTATTAGAGTATGTACCTGTTACTATCGAATCATTCCACTTTTTAGCATGAAATTACATTTAAAGAAAAGAGTGAGTTTAGTAATGAAAGACATTAAAAATATCTATTGTGTAGGTCGAAACTACGCTTTACATGCAAAAGAATTAAATAATGAAATCCCAACTTCCCCTTTTTTATTTTCAAAACCAACTCATTCACTTGCAGAAGCCAATGGCCAGTTAATTACGTTGCCAAGTAATCAGGGTTCCATTCACTATGAAACAGAACTTGTCATACATATCGCAAAGCAGTTCCAAACAGGAATGAAAGTAGATGAAATAGTTGATGCTATGGCCATTGGGTTGGATTTAACACTTAGAGATGTTCAAGCACAGTTAAAGCAAAAACAGCATCCTTGGCTTTTGGCTAAAGGATTTAAAAATTCAGCTGTTGTTAGTGATTTTATTCCATTTCAGGGTGTCGAAGCATGTGAACAATTAGATTTTTCTCTTTTAAAAAATGGAGAGCGTGTACAAGTCGGAAATATTAAAGACTTACTTTTTGATTTGCAAACGATAATCGAGTTTACAGCAGAGCATTTTGGGCTTGGAAAAGGAGATATTATTTTTACCGGAACTCCAAGTGGCGTCGGTCCTCTTTCAGATCAAGACAAGCTTTCACTAAACTGGGGAGGAAATGAAATTGGATCCTGTTCAGTCACACTATAACCATAAAGAAGAGCAGTCATTTTTGACTGTTTTTTTATTTAGTCCCCAGATGTCATTGCAACTAAAAGGCAGGAGAGAGTAGCTAATAAATTAGGTAATATCAGTACTGGGAGAATTAAATAAGGGAGCAATTGATGTAGAAAACCATTGGCTTTGTTGATAATAAGTCTAATATAGTAGTGAGGAATATAATTCACGTGATGGTATTCTAGTTCTAACGTCATTGGTCTGTTGTAATTATGTTTCCTGTATACAAAAATATCTGAAACAGTTTCTTCTGAATAGTCCATAAATCCTCTTTTTTTCATAAAGGCTCCCAGGCCTTTTATATTCCACGAACTCAATTTCCTTTGTTTGGATTGATAATAAAAACCATAATCAATGCATATCATTCTCAATGGTACTATTTTTTGTGACTATGTTATAAGAAAATGACTACTTTAAAAAAAATGTCTAACACTATAATATTAGGTAAAGTTTAATAATCTAATGAAAATTATTGAATACTTGGAGGATATTTAAAATGAAGCACCTAGTTGTTTATGCACATCCAAATCCTGAAAGCTTAAATCACTCTATTTTGGAAACAGCAGTTCATGCATTAAAGAAAAATGGTCACGAAGTTGTTGTCCGTGATTTATATGCACTTGATTTTCAACCTGTACTGAAACCAGAAGATACAGCAGCTATGAAAGCAGGAAATACTCCAAATGATATTAAAACGGAACAAGAATTTATTACGGAAGCAGATGTTATAACATTTATTTACCCTATATGGTGGACTGGTCTTCCAGCAATTCTTAAAGGGTATGTAGACCGAGTATTTGCATTTGGGTTTGCTTATTCTGCTGGAGAAGAAGGTGTAATTAAGTTATTAAAAGGTAAAAAGGGTCTTATTATCAATACACATGGAACGCCTAACGAGGTTTACGATAAGGTGGGTATGACAGCAGGCTTGAAAGTTACCTCCGACATTGGGATATTTGATTTCACTGGAATCGAACCTGTGGAACATTTACTATTCGGAAGTATTGGTTACCTTGATGAAGACTCATATAAAGGTATGTTAAAGAAAGTTGAAGATACAATTAATTCCCATTTCTCATGATCATATACAAATGTTGAAAAAAAGCCTGCTCACTACTGGGGAGTCTTGAAAGGTTTTGAATCAACCACAGGTGCTTTATTAAAAGAAATTGCAGAGGCAGCTATCTCTCTTTACAACAAAAGGGAAGCCCCCTCTTCAGAATGAGAAGAAGGGGCTTCCCTTTTGTGAAAAATTGATTCGTTAACCTTATGATCTCTTGTCTTAAGTAAAGGTTAATCTTATTTCCTTCAAATTAGGTTGGAGGAAAGCGCATAGTTCTGAATGAATAGAGCCGATGATTCTTTCGTAGGAATCATCGGCTTTTTACAATTAACCTGAAACTAATAGAAAGGAGAATTTTAAAAGAATTATCCCTCTCTCTTTCATAGACATCGCTTAGAAGCGGAGGACCTATCTTTTAGCCTCATTTAACTAATAAAGGGCCTCTTGCCTGAGTTTTTAATTCGCATACAGGCGATATTGGTCACTTAATGTATCTCCATTACCGTAAATATAGGCTTTTGAGCCTGATGTATAAGAAGAATCGTCGTACTTCCATTTGATTCTGAGACCCATGTACCCGCCTGCTCCATAGGTGTTCTCGCCATTCTTTTTAATATATTGCGAGAAACTGTCCCACGTCTTGGGGCCAACCACACCATCCACTTTCAGATGGTTTTCTTTTTGATATTTCTTTACACCCGCTTCGGTTTTCGGCCCAAAAATCCCATCAACGTCAACCACTGCTGAATCAGTATAAAAACCCATGACATTGAGGATATACTGCATATTTTTGACTTCCACCCCATGAGTGTCCTTCCGCAAAATCGAGTTTTTATCCCAGCTTTGCGGGTGGTGAAATCCTCCGGCAGATGCTGAAGCGGTGGAAAAAGATATCCCCAGGGCTATTGTTAATACTATCAAACAGGTAAGTAATTTCTTCAAAGCGCCATCTCCCTTTTTTTGTATATTCAATACACCTTACTAGTTCCCCTTAGATTTTTAATTCCCCTTCCGACAAATGTCCTGTTTATTTTGAAAATGCTAAACAATCATAGTCACCAGTAGGACCACAAAATTGGATAAGTTGTACGAACAATAGAGAAAATCCTTAAAGCTTAAAAAGAAGATGCTAGCTCTTAATCATTGTGTTCAAAGGAGAAACAGATCATCTGATACCTCTTTACGCTGTTGGAGTATTTATCCCTTTTCCCTTATCCCAAACAGGAATGATGCTTAAATGGGTTAGAGAAAAACCTAAAGGTTGGATTCCAAAACTAATTATTAATTCAATTGGCGGGTTAATTAACTTTATCATCACAATGATGTTCTTTTTTACTAAATTTCACAGGTTTTGTAGGTATTGGTATTTCTACCTATCATTATTTTAACCTTTCATCGAATTAGAAAGCACTATGAAGCTGTTGGCGATCTGTTGCGACCTACAACATGCGAGCCTTCTAACCTAAAATATATATAAAAATTTTATAAAAATGATAATTCATGTAACTTAAACAGTATTATTTGATGGTTTCTAATTACCTCTCTAAATCTTTATCCAGTATAAAAACTTCAATTCTTTCACCTGTTTTAGTGCTAATATCACTATGGGAAGAAAGAACTTTACATCCAGTATGATCTTCAACTATTTTTTCGTAATCCTTAGTGTACATTTCACGAAGAAGCGAGCGCATTTTTTTTACAAGTTTTTTGCCGGAATTGTGACTGACAAGATGCTTTTCTTCCACAGTCAGGACCCCTTTAAAACGAGTAATCAACATGTCATTAATTATATATGTTTTTGCTTCCTGTGGTCCTCTGCCTATCAGATCACGCTGGAACTTAATAAATGCTGCACTTATTTCTGCTTCAAGTTTCTTTTTTGGATTTAACATAATGCCTCCATTTTATCTCGGGAATTTATGGGATTTATCATAATGCCCAACCTTAGTTATTGTCAATGTAAGTTTACAAACCTATAAAAAAAATGTAATCACTAGAATTATTAAGTAAAGTTAGCTTTTGATGACTTATTCGGACTAAAATGACTTTATTTGATCGATTTTGAATTAATATCGTGATTTTATGAGGTTTACAAACATTTAATGATGAGCGTAGAATAATCCACATAAATAACAATTTGATATCGGCCAAATCTCAAGAAATTGAGAACGGAGGACCCACTATTTTTGGGGTTAATTCTGCATTTGCAGAAGGGATGAGATACTCTTTCGCCATCCTACCCGTCAGCTAACTTCGTCGGCTAAAGCGAAGGAGGTCATAAGACCACCTTAATTCAGGAGGCTTTTTTTGTTATGTTTGTAGCAAGATAGCAACCTGTCATTTCCGTAGGTCTTTTTATTATGCCTATAAACGAAAAGGTGTCTTGGAAGACAGATCGCACAGAGAGCTGTAAAGCTTGCTGGGTGATAAGTAGACCAATGAGTACTTTTTCTCCAATTTTATATGTTTGCTTTGCAATTAATCCAATAACCGATGCGTGAATCGTATTTATTAACGCGGGGATATGGATAGCTACTGCATGGCTGCATACATGGGGAAAGAGTAAGCATTGGTCTATTTTTTTATGTTATCAACTGGCAGGCTTCTCTTCCCCAGAAAGAATGCAGATTGAAAATTAATAAGAGAAAGTACTAATGGGGTGGATTGTATGGGAAAAGTGCTGCTTGTTGGAAAAGGAAAATTATTTATATCTGTAAAGGAAAGTATAGGGGCCACCCACACGGATACAAGTAATGTAGAAACTGTAGACTATGATGAAGAATGGTTTAAGCCTACAAGAAACCTGAAGGAATGTGATGGAAAAATGGTTCATAAATCAGAGCAGGATAACTGTGTTTATCTATTCCCTAATTCTCTGTTTGATGGAATTAATCTTGTGAGAATATTTTCAGAGTTCAAATCTTATAGGTTGTTTGTTGTCACTCATGATCATCAATATTCTAGTCTATATAAAAAATGGGAGCTGATTTTGTCATCTTCAGTAAACCAGAATGTTACAGCTATAACTGGCTGCTAACAAGTGGAACCTAGTTTCTTTAAGAAACTCAAAGGGGGTGAGTACATTTTAGTTTGAAATTTTTATAGTTTGGAAGGAGAGACGTCAATGGATCTTATATCAGTTTCACTTACAGCTTTTTCATTCTTAACATTTTTTGGATTTATCCATTTTTGTAACAAAGTTATAGAAGAAAAAGGAGAGTAGAAACGATGTTTTTATTATTTATTGTTGGAGCACTTTCGTTGTATTTAATTCATGCTTTAATTTACCCGGAAAAATATTAATAGCTACAAAACGGAGGAAATGCAAATGGATTTTTTACAAATCGGTCTGGTATTGGCACTCGTCATTATCCTGGCAATACCACTGGCGAAATATTTAGCTAATGTTTATTCCCTTGAAACAACAAAACAAGATCGGATGTTTGGATGGTTAGAAAGGGGCATTTATAAATTATCTGGTATTAATACCGGTGATATGAACTGGAAGCAATATGTAAAGGCACTACTATTGAGTAATTTAGTCATGTTTATTATTTCGTACATGATCATTCGATTTCAAGGAATTTTACCGGGTAACCCAAGTAAGATAGACAACATGGATCCATTATTGGCATTCAATACTGCTGTAAGCTTCCTTACCAATACCAATTTACAGCACTACAGCGGGGAATCGGGACTTTCTTATTTATCGCAAATGGTCGTCATCATATTTTTGATGTTCACGACACCAGCTACCGGTCTTTCGTTATGTATGGCTTTTTTCAGAGGCCTGACCGGGCAGTTCAGTATGGGGAATTTTTATGTGGATTTAATTCGTTCCATCACCCGGGTACTACTGCCGTTATCTATCTTAATCGGTCTTGTCCTAGTATCTCAAGGGGTTCCGCAAACCCTTGATCCTACGGCCATTGCAACTACATTGGAAGGTGCGAAGCAGAATATTGCACGTGGGCCAGTAGCTGCGTTAGAGTCTATTAAACATTTAGGGACAAATGGCGGTGGATTTTTTGGTGTCAACTCGGCACATCCCTTTGAGAATCCTAATGGTTTCACCAATATATTAGAGATTTTATCAATGTTTCTGATACCTGTTGCCCTTCCATTAACGTTTGGATATATGGCAAAAAACAAGAAACTAGGTTGGATTCTTTTTTCAGCAATGGGATTAATGTTCCTTGTGTTCTTAGGTGTTACTTATTTCAGCGAACAAAATGGAAATCCAGAATTGGAGACAATGGGGATTTCTCAAGAGAATGGAAGTATGGAAGGCAAGGAGGTGCGATTTGGAGTCGCACAGAGTGCCCTTTTTACAGCCGTTACGACAGCAGCTACAACAGGTACAGTCAATAATATGCATGATACTCTTACTCCACTTGGAGGATTAGTGCCATTGGCAGAGATGATGTTGAACTGTGTGTTTGGTGGTGATGGAGTAGGGACGGTCAATATCCTTATGTACGCAATAATGGCTGTATTCATTGCCGGGTTGATGGTTGGACGAACGCCGGAGTTTTTAGGTAAGAAAATTGAAGGCAGGGAAATGAAACTAATAGCCATTGCCATCCTTTTACATCCATTAATCATCTTAGTTCCGTCAGCCATTGCTTTAGCTACACAAATGGGCACATCGGCTATTTCTAATCCGGGTTTTCATGGGATTTCGCAGGTTGTTTATGAGTTTACCTCTTCAGCAGCTAATAATGGCTCCGGATTTGAAGGTTTAGGGGATAACACTCCATTTTGGAATATATCCACCGGCTTAGTCATGCTGTTTGGCCGTTACTTTTCTATGATTGCACTAATCGCTGTCGCAGGCTCTTTACTTACAAAGAAACGAGTTCCTGAGACGATTGGAACGTTTAAGACAGATAATAGCACTTTCCTGGTCATTCTCTTAGCAACGGTATTAGTTATTGGGGCTTTGACGTTCTTCCCAGTAATTGCACTCGGACCAGTAGCAGAATGGCTCACAATTAGATAATGAAGAAAAGGAGTATTCTCAATGAGTACAATGCGTAAAGGGACTCTCAATAAGGAAATTGTCGGGCAAGCCATAAAAGATGCCTTTAAAAAGTTAGATCCAAGAATAATGGCTCGAAATCCTGTCATGTTTGTTGTTGAAATAGGATTTGTTATCACTCTATTACTATCAATATTCCCAAACATTTTTGGAGGAACATCGGATAGAGGTTATAACATTGCCGTGAGCGTAATATTGCTGGTTACAATACTCTTTGCTAACTTTGCCGAAGCATTAGCAGAGGGGCGGGGTAAAGCGCAAGCCGAAAGCCTGAAAAAGACGAAACAGGATACCAAGGCAAAGTTATGGCAAAAAGATGGTTCTATAAAGATTGTGGATGCCACAGAACTCCGTAAAGGCGATATTGTCTTGGTGGAAACCAATGATTTAATCCCAACCGATGGTAATGTAATTGAAGGAGTAGCCGCAGTAGATGAGTCCGCAATTACAGGCGAATCAGCTCCTGTAATCAAAGAATCAGGTGGGGACTTCTGTTCTGTAACTGGAGGAACGAAAGTCATCAGTGACTTTATCAAAATTATCGTCACTTCAGACCCAGGTGAATCCTTCCTTGATCGAATGATTAACCTCGTAGAAGGAGCTAAAAGACAAAAAACACCTAACGAAATTGCACTGAGTACCCTGCTTATTAGTTTGACCCTTATCTTTTTGCTTGTTTGCACTACACTAGTACCAATTTCTTCTTATATTAAAGTCACATTACCCATCGCAACCTTAGTTGCATTACTGGTCTGTTTGATCCCAACAACCATTGGAGGCCTATTGTCTGCCATTGGGATTGCGGGTATGGATAGGGTTACTCAATTTAACGTCATTGCCATGTCGGGAAAAGCTGTTGAAGCAGCTGGTGACATTAATACCATAATCCTTGATAAAACAGGAACCATCACACATGGGAACCGCATGGCTTCAGCTTTTTTACCGGTTAAGGGTATAAGCCAAGCTGAGTTAAATAAAGTGGCCGTTCATTCATCATTACACGATGAAACGCCTGAAGGCCGATCTGTCATCGAACTTGCTAGAAAAGCGGGATTATCTGATAAAGAATTAGATAAAACCGGTACAGAAGGAATTGATTTCACGGCTGATACCCGGATGAGTGGGACAGACTTTTCTGATGGTAGAAAAGTCAGAAAAGGTTCTGCTGATTCAATAAGACAATATATACAGCAACAAGGTGGAAAAGTTCCTGGGGATTTAGATAGCATTACTAATGAAGTCGCAACTGCAGGTGGTACTCCACTTGTTGTTGCAGAAGGAAACCGTTTGCTGGGTGTCATTTACTTGAAGGATACAGTAAAACCAGGCATGAGGGAACGCTTTGATGAATTGCGGAAAATGGGGATTAGAACCGTTATGTGTACCGGTGATAACCCATTGACAGCTGCAACCATTGCTAAGGAAGCCGGAGTAGATGATTTTATTGCCGAAGCCAAGCCTGAAGATAAAATTTCCGTCATTAAACAGGAACAAGCACAAGGCAAACTTGTCGCCATGACGGGAGATGGAACGAATGATGCCCCTGCATTGGCCCAGGCCGATGTTGGATTGGCGATGAATACAGGAACCATCGCAGCGAAGGAAGCAGCAAACATGGTGGATTTGGATTCTGACCCTACAAAAATTATCGAGGTAGTGGCGATTGGGAAACAGTTACTGATGACAAGGGGAGCTTTAACAACCTTCAGTATTGCGAATGATGTGGCAAAATACTTCGCGATCATTCCGGCTATGTTTATGTTGGCCATTCCGCAGATGAAGTCTCTAAACATTATGAATCTCGATACACCACAAAGTGCTATTTTATCGGCCTTGATTTTTAACGCTATCATTATACCCCTTCTCATACCATTGGCAATGAAGGGTGTGAAATATGTTCCAATGAGCGCATCAAAATTATTAACCAAAAATTTGTTCATATACGGATTAGGTGGAGTGATAGTTCCTTTCATAGGAATCAAACTTATAGATGTAATCCTAGTCATGTTTCATCTAGCTTAAAATCAAAAGTAAGGGTGAGAATCCATGTTGAAAAATATACGCTTAGTTCTGGTACTACTTGTTATGTGTGGAATTGCCTATCCATTGCTAATGACAGGTGTTGCTCAAGTCATTATGCCTGCAAAAGCAGATGGCAGTTTAATAAAAAACGAATCAGGAAAAATCATAGGTTCTGAACTAATTGGTCAATCTTTTAAAGACCCGGGTTACTTCCATGGTCGAGTTTCTTCTATAGACTATGATGCGGCAGGCTCAGGTACACCCAATTATGCCCCATCCAATGAAGACATGATCAAGCGCACAAAAAAAGATTGGGCAACATTTTTAAAAGAGAACCCTACTGTCAAACAAGAGGAGATACCTGCTGATTTACTGACAAACTCCGGTTCGGGCCTTGATCCAAATATTTCACCCCAAGGGGCGAAAATTCAGGTATCACGCATTGCTAAAGAGCGAGGAGTATCTGAAAAAAGTATATATAATCTTGTTGATAAATATACGGAGAGGCGGTCACTGGGGATATTTGGAGAACCCCGAGTGAATGTATTAAAATTAAACATAGCATTAGACCAACTAAAATAACTTTTGAAAAGGAGAGTTTGTCACTCTCCTTTTAACCTTGAACTGGATTTAGGAGGTCAATATTATGTTAGAACATTTCCGAAGAAAAACCCCAGATGAGATATTACATTCCATATCAAAAATAAAAAAGGGTAGGCTGAAAATTATACTAGGCGCAGTCAGTGGTTCTGGCAAAACCTATCACATGCTTCTTGAAGGAAACGATTTGAAAAAGCGAGGTATTGATGTCGTTGTCGGTATTATTAGCGCATCTAATCGTCTGAAAACCTTGGAACAAGTGGGTGGTCTTGAAATCATTCCAGCTATCGAATGGGAAGTTAAAGGAGAGACTAAGCATGATTTAGACTTGGATGAAATATTCGCAAGAAACCCTGAAGTTGTGTTGATAGACCTGCTTGCTCATAAAAACAGACCTTCCGCCAAAAACGCTACAAGACTAGAAGATGTACAGGAGATAATTGACAATAAAATCAGTGTCATTACAACCATAAATATTTATGAACTTGCAGGTGTTAAAGAAGTAGCAGAACAACTCACGGGACTCCCAATTCATGTAAGTAATACTGTGCCAGAGGATACGCTTTCTCACGCTGAAGAAGTGAAATTATTGGACGTAACCCCCGAATCAATCCTAAAACGTCTACAAGAAGGAGAGTTAGATGAAAAATATGAGCAAGGAAAAGGACATGATCACCTTTTTAAAAGACATAACTTAGCTGTACTTAGGGAATTGTCCCTTCGCTTCCTGGCAGGGGAGGTAGAGGATGATTTATACGAATTCCGGGAGCGTAAAGGGTTATCTGGTCCCTCTGGTGCTTCAGAGCGAATTTTAGTTTGTGCTCAATATCATTGGAATGGTTCCATTTTAATCCGGAGAGGAAATCAAATTGCCAAGCGTTTAGGCAGTGATTTATTAGTTACTTGTTTTATCCCCAATCAAAAAAAACTTTCCAAAGTAGAAGCCACATTTAAACGATCAATGGTGAAATTAATTAAAAAATTAGATGGGGTGTTTGAAGAAATATCTATCAGTAAGGAAAACATTGCTGAAGAAATTGTGGCCTATGCTTTATTGCATAATGTCACTCGAATTATACTTGGTCAGTCTAAAAGAACTCGTTGGGAAGAGATTATTCATGGATCCATCGTAAATCGGATTTTACGTATAACAAAGAATATTGATGTATTTGTTGTTGCAGACCGAGCTGAAGTGGGAGGAGAACGGATACTACCTGCTATTCAAACAAAGAGGAAAAAAGAAAATCCCTATCGGAGGCTTTCTTCAACCGAAATAAAAGAGAAGATACAAAAAGTTAAAAGAGGTACCTTAAAAGTATATATTGGTGCTGCTCCTGGAGTAGGAAAAACATATACCATGTTAAGGGAAGCCAATCAATTAAAGAAAAATGGAATCGACGTAGTCATTGGCTTACTAGAAACACACGGGCGTAAGGATACGGGCGATCAGGTAGGGTGTTTAGACATGATCCCTAGAAAAAAAGTGCAATATAAAAATGTAACCTTGGAAGAAATGGACCTTGATACTATCATTCTGCGTAATCCAGAAGTAGTCCTGGTGGATGAGTTAGCTCATACGAACATTCCGGGTAGTAAAAATGCTAAACGGTATGAGGATGTAGAAGAGATACTAAGTGCAGGAGTTTCTGTTATTTCCACTATGAATATCCAACATTTAGAGAGTTTAAATGACAGTGTCGAACAAATTTCTGGAGTCCGGGTAAGGGAAACTGTACCGGACCGGATCCTTCATTTAGCAGATGAGCTGGAATTAATAGATATTTCGCCTAAGACTTTAAGACAACGTATGCGAGAAGGTAACATTTATAAAATGGATAAAGTAGAGCAGTCGTTAAGCAATTTTTTTAAAACTGGAAACCTAATTGCGCTAAGGGAACTTGCATTACGTGAGTTAGCAGATGATGTAGATGATCGGTTGGAATCATTTGAACGGAAAAATGGCGTAAGAGGACCTTGGCGAAAAGAGGAAGTCATTTTTGTTTGTGTAAATTTACGTCAAGATTCAGAACGTTTAATACGAAGGGGATTTCGAATAGCGTATCGTTTGAAGGCCCAATGGTTTGTTGTTTATGTAAAAGACCACCAAAACTTGTCTAATGAAGAGGAAGTTATATTGAAAAAAGTCATGGTTCTAACGGAACGATTAGGAGGGATATTTGAAATATACCATGCCACACATCGGCGTTTAGTAGTAAAAGAAATAACGGGACAATTAAAAAATAAAAAAGCAACACAAGTAATTATAGGTCATTCAGCTAGGTCGAGGTGGCAAGAAATAAAAGAAGGCTCCATTGTTGAACGTCTTCTTCGCGAGACGAGGTATTTAGATGTACTAGTGGTAGCTGATTGATTGTTCAAGAAAGCTATCAAAAACCCGTTCGTAAAAGTACACTTTTACGAATGGTTATTTTTTAAATAAAATCCTCTTATTTTAACGTTCGTTAAAATGAAGGATGGCAACGTCAAGCTATGTTGGAAAATGGTCTCAATGAACGGGTTATCTTTTTAGAAAAACAAAGTGGAAAAATTTCAATCGAGTTCAATATCAATTATTAAAACGATTGATTCGTAAAGGCGATGTCCTTTACATTCATTCACTGGTGGTAGAAATAAAGAAGAGATCCTCCAGGAATGGAATGACATCACAAAAAATATTCAAGCAGATATCGTGGTGATGGATATGCCTTTGTTGGACACTACTCAATTTAAGGATAGTTTAGGGACCTTCATCGCAGATCTTGTTTTACAAATCCTCTCCTGGATGGCAGAAGAGGAATGGGCCGAAAACGGCAGCGTGAAGGAATTGATGTGGCTTTGCAAAACGGTGTACCCTTCGGCCGACCGAAAGCCCAAGTAACGGAAGGGTTTAAAGAAGTGTATGATCGTTGGAAAGCAAGTGAGATTTCAGCAGTTAACGCCATGGCGGAATTAGGCATTAAAAAGACGACTATTTATTAGTTAGTTAAAGAATACGAAAGAGACTTTTAATGTAGTTCTATATGTATAGAAGAAACTCGTCAAAAAGAAGCCTTTGCTCAACTGGAGCACAGGCTACTTTAGGTAGATTCTCTCATTTCCTATTATTAAAATGGCTGAAAGAACCTTTCATCAACAATATCTTTTTTAAAGTTTTCAAATGATTATGCTTACTATGCGAGATTTTATCTATAAAGTCGACCAATATTTAGATGATAGTAACCTTTTTTTATCAATATAAACTTAAAGTTCCACTTATAGTATGTTTAATGGTCTCTTGTATTTAAAACCAAAAATCAAAAACCAAAAAGCCAACAGTCAAAATGATTATTAATAATATTGCTCCAAGAACTATTATGGACATCTTTTTTAATAAACGATTTTCTTCGGATTCAATTCGACATAATGATGCACCTAACATAATTCTAGAGGGGCTGGCCATAGTTGAATGAGAAGAGCTTGTATTTTGAATACTAGCAATTAAATTTAATGGCAATCCGGTTTTCTTAGCAGTTTCAACTTGTAGTTGAGTAAACATAGCATTTGATCCTGTATTACTTCCCGTAAGAAATCCTCCAATTCCTCCAATAAAAGGAGAGACAAATATAAACATACTTCCGAAAATTAAACCTGCAGCATTAGCAATCGCAAATGTCATATTTGCTGTAGTCATTAGTTGAGAAATTGCTACAAATGCTGTGGTGGAAATTACAAAGGGAACCCATTGTTTTATAGAAATTTTAAGCGAACTCCAAATAATGCTTTTAGAGATTTTGAAAATGAATATGGTATATAAACATGTAATAAAAAGCCAAAATCCTGGTGAGTAAAGTAATGCTAATGAAAATGAAAAGGAAGGTAATTCAATGACAAAATGTGATTCTAGAAATTTTTTTATTGACGGTATAAGTCTTGAAATGAAAATTAATATGGTAAGTATTAAATAAGGACTCATAACCTTGATGATATTCAAATTTGTACCGTTATTTTCAGATACAGAGGTTTCGATAACGGTTTCATTTATTAATGATGAAGAATTTTTTATCTTTATAACCAGTAACCCGATACTACTAGTAACCAATGAACTGAGTACCCCGGCTAGTTCAACACTAACAAAAGCATTAAATAGAAATATTGAAATAGAAAAGATAACTGAAAGTAAAAGGATTTCCTTCCATCTATATTTTATTGCGTCTTTACCCCCAGCTAAATAAACAGCAATTAATAAAAAATATATAAAAACAGGGATGCTTATAATTGCAGTTCCTGAACCAAGTTCCTGAAGGGGAATTCCCCCAATTTGTGCCCCGATTACTGTTCCCGTGGATAATGCTCCCCAGGGGACTGCAAGTAAACTAACAAGTCCAATAGATGCTGCTTTCATAGGACTAAACCCTAAAGCAATTAAAATGGGTGCTACAATCATAAATGCTATTCCAAAGCCACTCGTTGATTCTAAAAGTGGAGAAAGCCCTATAACTAATAGAATGACTTGCAAAATCTGATCAGTTGTTACTTCTGAAAGAAATGAAGCAATTGCCCGAATTCCGCCAGTATTATTAATTAGATGAAAAAAGAGTATACCAAAGAATAAAACATACGCTGCTACAAAGGAAATTAAAAATCCTTTAAAGGAGGCATGTAAAGTACTTTCTACTGTTATATGGTAACTAGGATATACCAAAATAATAAGCATTGTAACAATGTAAGATAAGAGTCCAGACCGGAGTGATGTTTGTTTAAAAACAAATAAAAGAACAAATATACATATAAAAGGCAATAAGGCTATTATTAGATTCATAATGATCATCCTTTCGAAATGGAAAAAATACGTCTACGCTATATATAGCGTAAACGTTTAAATTTATGAAATGTCACTATATAAAGCTTGCAATACTGATTGAGCGCTTGCAAATAGTTGAAAATAATATTCTATCTGGTGGAGTTGAAACATAATTCAATCCATGAGGAGCCGCATGTTTAGATAACCATTTTACTCTCTCCGCCTAAACCCATTAGATATTCTCTTTCATTCGATAGTTTTAAAAGTTTTGTCCTTCTTAGGCCTTGTACAATTGACTTTCCTACAATTTGTTCATTAATAATTTGAAATGGGCTACTAGGCATTATATTTAATTTAACGTACTCTGGAATGTGTATGATCATGTGGGATCTGGTACGAAGGTATTATTAAAGCAGCACAGATATTTTAGACGTTAAAGGAATAATGATTTTTGCATCATCTTTATTGTAGAAAGCACCATCAACAAATATTTTTGTAGTCATTTAAATAACCTTCTTTTCTTTTATTAAATTAATTAAAAATTTAAATCCCTGTTATTTACTTTGAATATTCAGACTTTATTAAGTGAAGACATTTAGACATAGTTGTGCAATTGTGCCCCTTCTTTTTCCTTCTCTTGATTTTATTACCAAATCCACTATAGTGAATTTGATTCCATAATAAATCCGTTATAAACTAAAGTCAAGAATTAAATTCACTATAGTAGAATGTAGGGGGTTTTTATGGAATTTTCAACTAATGTAAAAAATGTAAGGAAGTCAAAAGGCTACACACTAGAAGAACTAGCTAAAAAGTCGGGAGTTAGTAAGTCTATGTTATCTCAGATTGAAAGAGGTGATAAAAATCCAACAATTCATGTTGCTTCACAAATTGCGGAAGCACTGGATGTAACAATATCGTCTTTGTTGGGGGAGGATCAAAAAAGAAGTGTGTCTATTATTCGTTCGAGTAACAGATTAATATATAAGGACGAAAACACAAAGTTCGAAAGACATCTTTTATCACCGCCGGCTAATGATATTGAATTCATTTTAAATAAAATTCCTCCTTTAGAGGAAACCGGAATTTTTCCACCTCATAAAAAGGGTGTAGAGGAATACATCTATGTTTTAAAAGGAAAAATACAAGTTGAATTAGGTGAGGAACCTGAAATTTATACGTTAGAAGAAGGGGATTCAATATATTTTGAAGCAGATATAGACCATAGGTTTCTGAATTTATCAGAAGAAGAGTGTAATTACTTTTTAATAATTAATTCAACTAAAAAAAATATGTATAGATAACTTCGTTAATAAACAGTGGTGTACTTAAAAAACTATAAAAAGAATACATGCTTATAAGCTGAACTGCCCCGTAAATGTTAGTTTGGTGTCTAACATTTACGGGGCAGTTCACTTTTGACTTCAGTCTTTTTTGTTTTAAAATAATTTCTTCATCTTCATCTAAACAGTGAAAAGCTAGGAAGGGCACATTTAACATCGCACTTGTTTCTTTTGTATATACTCCGATTCCCCCCTAATCTATGCTGACCATCCATTAGTGAAGCTTTTTTTTTGCATATTAATCTGCCTATATTTGGACGGATTTTATCATAAGCCTGAAAATCCCATTCTTCTCCGGAGTTAAGCAATTATTTCAAGCTTTCTTAGATCAATTGAGTTAAACCGAAGTCATATCTAGCCGATTTTGATAATTAAGGTATAATAATAGGGTAAGATATTTTGTAACGGATTAGGTGAAGATGATCATGAAGCTAATCATTGCGGAGAAACCAGATCAAGGTTCAACGTTAGCAGCTCAATTTAAAACGAAGAAACAGCAAGGATATATAGAAATCATGCCGAATGAACTTTTTCCCGACGGAGCTTATGTAACTTGGGCCGTCGGGCATTTATGTCAACTCGTTTCGCCGGAAACCTATCATTCAAAATGGAAAAAATGGTCGATGGAAACGTTGCCGATGATTCCAGAGAAATTTCAATATGAAGTGACCCGACAAAAGGCAAAGCAATTCAATGTAGTGAAGACTTTGCTTAGGAAACCGGATGTCGATGAAATCATTCATGCAGGCGATGCTGGGCGTGAAGGAGAATTGATTGTACGTAATATCGTTAATCTATGTAATGTCAATAAACCGATGAAACGTTTATGGATTTCCTCTTTGACCCCAAAAGCGATTTATGAGGGATTCCAAAACCTGATGGGCGAGGAAAAAACCAGGCCACTCTATCATGAAGCGTACACGAGAGCTTGCGCAGACTGGGTTGTGGGAATGAATGCATCGAGAGCGTATAGTATTCTATTGAAACAAAGGGGTGTTTCGGATGTGTTTTCAGCTGGTAGGGTTCAGACACCGACTCTCGCTTTGATAGTGAAACGGGAAATGGAAATTGAACAATTCAAGTCTGAACCGTTCTGGGAAGTGTTCGCTGACTTCAAGATGGATGGTAAGGAGTATCAGGGAAAATGGCAGCAGAACAATGATCCGAGAATCAAGACAAAAGAACTTGCTGATAAAATTGCCGCCTTTTGCAAGGGTAAAGAAGCTGAAATTGCGGAAATGGCTACAGAAAGAAAAGAATTTCAGCCACCTTTGTTATTTAATCTATCGTCATTGCAGGCAACCGTAAACAAGATTTATAAATATTCACCGAAACAGACGCTTGATATTGTACAAAGTTTATATCAAAAAGGGATCGTTTCTTATCCACGTTCAGACTCCAATTATGTGACAGAGGGGGAAGCCGAAACATTTCCTGATATATTGCAAAAACTAAGTGGATTTTCAGAATATGAATCCCTGTTTCCTTTGCCACAACCGAGCATCATGAATAATAAACGGTTTGTAAATGAAAAAAAAGTGACTGATCACTATGCAATTATCCCGACGGAGCAAGTGACCGACCCAAAGAGGCTTTCCGCTGAAGAACGGAATATTTATGACTTGGTGGTCCGCCGGTTGATTGCGGCACATTATGAGAAAGCCATTTTCGATTACACCACCATTAAAACGCTTGTCGATAAGCGTGCCGAATTCATTTCTAAAGGCAAGCAGCAGATCCAAGAGGGATGGCGCAAAGTGATTTTCCAAAATGAGAAGGATGATGATGATATCCTTTTGCCGGCCGTTTCAAAAGGGGATTTTGGAAAGGTCGCCAAAATAAAGGTGAAAGAAGGAAGAACTCAGCCTCCAAAGCGTTATACAGAAGGTCAGTTGATCACTTTGATGAAAACGGCCGGAAAACACTTGGATAATGAAGAGTTAGAAAAGGTGCTGATGAAAACCGAAGGCCTCGGCACAGAAGCAACTCGAGCTGGTATCATTACCATGCTCAAAGACCGTAAATACATTGATGTCAAAAAAAATCAGGTGTTTGCGACGGATAAAGGGAAAGTGCTGATCACTGCAATTGGGGAGAAAATCCTGGCTTCACCTGAAATGACAGCCAAATGGGAACAGCGTTTAAGGGAAATTGGTGAAGGGAAGGCTTCAGCCGGCGTCTTTATGGAAGCTGTTAAAAAGATGTCAGCAAAAATTATCAGTGATGCCGTGGAATCATCTGAAAGCTGGGATTTTCAAGGGCTGGACACCGAGTCGATTCAACGGAGCGGCCCTAAAAAGAGAAGCTCGGCATCTGTGGGCAGCTGTAAGCTATGCGGTTCTAAGATTGTCGATAAAGGGGAATTCTATGGATGTGTAAATTATCAAAAAACCAAGTGTAACTTTACGATCTCCAAAAAAATCCTTAATAAGAAAATCAGTCAAGCAAATATAAAAAAATTATTGTCGAGCGGTGAAACGGATTTGATAAGTGGTTTTAAAAAAGGTGAAAAAACCTTTGATGCCATTTTATCTTGGTCCGATTCTGAAAAGAAGATCAGCTTTACATTCCAAACAGAACAGAACAGAACATCAAACAAACATGAGAAGAAACTTCATTTAAAAGCGCCCTGAGACCTTATCTTCTTGTTTCAGGGGCGTTTATATAGTAAAATTTTTAGATATGCGTTTGAATGGGAGGATTCCGAATGCCTACACCTAGCATGGAGGATTACATAGAACAAATTTATTTACTTATTGAAGAAAAAGGATATGCAAGAGTTTCGGATATTGCCGAAAACCTTTCCGTCCACCCATCTTCTGTTACAAAAATGGTTCAAAAACTGGACCATGAAAAATATTTGATATATGAAAAGTACCGGGGTCTCGTTTTAACTGCAAACGGGAAAAAGGTTGGTAAAAGGCTCGTATACCGCCATGAACTTTTAGAACAGATGCTTAGATTGCTTGGGGTCAAGGAAGAAAATATTTATCATGATGTTGAAGGGATTGAACATCACCTTAGTTGGAATGCCATCGATAGGATTGGCGATCTGGTTGAATTCTTTGAGGAGTCTCCCGATCGTGTCGAGGATTTACGAAAGATACAAAAAAGAAATGAAGAAAATTCAAAATAAGCTGCCTCAGGCAGCTTTCAGACTGTAGACAAACTCGATGAAAATCGAGTTTGTCTACAGTCTTTTTTGAGGGTTTTAAAAATTCGAACGTTGATTTCCACTTCAGGCACTCACTTTCCGCGGGCGGTCCGGGAGCCTCCTCGGCGCCTTTGCGCCTGTGGGGTCTCCCTTGGACACGCTTTTCCCGCAGGAGTCTCGCACCTTCCGTTCCAATCAACTCTGTTTTAACAATTAGATATAACCGCTTTTGCCTACAATCTTTTTTATTTTTATGTTAATTGAAATTTTTCAGATGACATCACCTGTTTTCTGGAACCGGGCATTCATCATTATAAAAGTATTTTAAAAAAGGATTTTTTAATTAAGAGCAGAATAGCTATAATGAAGCCCTGTATTTTGATTCGGGAAAACTTTGTGTTAGTTAACGAATGTGATTGTAATTTCCGTAATGCTTCAAGTACTAATATAATTTGAGATTAAATGGGAGGGGGATTGTTTAATGAATTTACATACTTGGCATAAAGAGTCGGAAAAGGAATGGGATGTCTTTGCACCTATGTGGGTGAAGAATTCGCAAGAAATGTGGGAATCGGGGAGCCGAAAAAACATTATTCCGTTCTTTTCTGAATATGTACCTTCGGGAGTGAAGGTAGCTGACATAGGCTGTGGAGATGGAGTTGGTTCTTTAAAATTGGCCGAAGCGGGATTTGAAGTAACTGGAGTCGATTTATCCAATGTCATGATTGAATTTGCAAAGGGGAAAACAGCTCTCCAACCTGAACTTTCTTTCATTCAAGGAGATTTTTATGATCTTCCATTCAAGGATGAGGAAATGGATGCGGCATTGGTCATTAATTCTTTGGAATATACAGGTGAACCATTAACGGTGATGAAGGAAATTCAACGGGTAATTAAGCCTGGCGGTTATGCCTGTTTTGGAATTCTTGGTCCGACGGCTGAACCACGAAAAAAATTCAGTTTTCAACGGCTATTAGGAGATAAAGTCATTATGAATACAATGCAGGCTTGGGAATTTGAAAAAATGGCAACAGAAACGGGATGGAAGGTGGTCGCTGACACCGGCGTTGCGAAGAGAGGGGTGGACTTTGCAAAACTGGGGCATTTTTCAAAGGAACTAAAACAAGCTGTATCGTTCATGTGGCTGTTCCTCCTTCAAAAAAAGGTGGATCAGTGATGGAGAAGTATCAAATCGATCAATTCGTTGAAAAGACGAAACAGCAGGATAAAGGGCAAGGCTTATTTGAACTTGAAACGGAACGAATTCTGGAAATTAATCTGGAACAGCAGATCTGGGCAAAAATGGGGACGATGATTTCTTATCGCGGACAAATTAAATTCGAGAGGGAAGGTATCTTGGAGCATGGTCTTGGTAAACTCTTCAAGAAAGCCTTGACTGGTGAGGGTGCATCCTTGATGAAAGCGACCGGCAGCGGCAAGCTATACGTCGCGGATCAAGGGAAGAAGATATCAATTTTACAGTTAAATGGTGAATCGATCTGTGTTAATGGTAATGATTTGCTTGCCTTTGAGCCGGGTATTCAATGGGATATAAAAATGATGCGGCGCATTGCAGGGTTATTGGCGGGTGGATTGTTCAATGTAAGACTCGAGGGAAGAGGGATGGTTGCATTCACTTCCCATTATGAGCCACTCACTTTAATGGTGGAAGCTGGGAATCCAGTCTATACGGACCCGAATGCCACAGTAGCTTGGTCAGGGGAGCTTCAGCCTGAATTCGTAACGGATGTTTCATTAAAGTCGTTTTTTGGAAGGGGAAGCGGCGAATCCGTTCAAATGAAATTCGAAGGGAAAGGGTTTGTAGTCGTCCAACCTTTTGAAGAGGTATATTTCGGTAATAAAGAATCATGAAAGAAACAACCTGAGTCAAAAACTCAGGTTGTTTCCCATGATAGCCGAAAGTTGCTGCCTACAAAAAAACTAGTCACTTAAAAGAGAAAGCTTCTTTTTCCTTACCCTTTCAATCCCACTCATATGGGGTTGATTGGTAAACATAATAGTTCAGCCAATTCGAGAACATCAGACTGCAATGGCTCTTCCAGCGGTGAAGGGGTACCTTGGTCGGATCGTTATCAGGAAAGTAATTTTCAGGGAGTTGCGTATTGATCCCACGCTCCCTATCACGCTTATATTCTTCACCGAGGGTATCGGCATCATACTCGAAATGGCCGGTCACCATGATTCTTTTTCCATCAACTGAAGCAGCTATCAATACCCCAGCTTGATCGGACTGTGCCAGAACCTTCAATTCTGGATGGTTAACTAATTTTTGATAGTCAATATCCGTATAGCGCGAATGAGGGGCCATAAAATAGTCATCGAATCCTCGGACTAAATTTTCAGTTGGTTCAAGTACCTCATGAGTGTATATACCGAAGCATTTCACTGGCAGTTCATGTTTCCCTATTCCATAATGATGGTATAGGGCTGCTTGAGCTCCCCAACAGATATGTAGGGTGGATGTGACATTTTCTGTTGACCAATTCATGATATCCTGCAGTTCTTCCCAATAATTAACGTCTGAAAATTCCAGCTTCTCGACTGGAGCGCCCGTAATGATCAAGCCGTCATATTTCTTCGTGCGAATATCATTAAATGATTTATAAAACTGATCTAAATGAAATTTACTAGTGTTTTTTGATTCATGTGTGCTCAAACGCAGGAATGATATGTTTACTTGAATGGGAGTATTGCCAAGAAAGCGCAGTAACTGGGCCTCTGTTTTTTCTTTCTCTGGCATAAGGTTTAAAATTAATATATTCAATGGACGGATTTCCTGATTGGTAGCTCTATCCTCATCCATAACGAAGATATTTTCCTGTTCTAAAATTTCTTTAGCTGGCAGTTGTTCCGGAATTCTGATTGGCATGATTAGCCTCCTTCTCCAAAAATCATAATATTTTAATTATATAGAAAATTACTGAATAGAAAAGCTATTTTAATAATTTCTTCTAAATCCTGAGGGAAATGGCTCGGGGATGGTAAAATGGTGAGATCATGATTACATAAACTTATGAAGTTGGAGAGGTGTATGGAGATTGTTCGATCCTACAGCATTTGAGAACATGAAAGTGGTATTGGAAGGTGCGGTCTATGATCGTGACTTCATTGGAGATATATTGGTCATAAACC
The DNA here is from genome assembly GCF_033141925.1 of Peribacillus sp. CSMR9. Lineage (NCBI taxonomy): Bacteria > Bacillati > Bacillota > Bacilli > Caryophanales > Bacillaceae > Peribacillus > Peribacillus sp. CSMR9. The sequence goes on along the minus strand of NZ_JAOPHO010000003.1, from coordinate 156,988 downwards.
GTGATGATATAGTGAATCTCGCAAACATGTCCAGAACATATAAGATTGAAATGGAATTGAAAGAATCGCTGGCGCCTATTTCGGTTATCGGAGTCATCGAGTTACACGCTTCACTCCAGAATCTAAGTTCGGAGTTACTTGATTCCACTATTAATGAAACGCATTCCGGTTGCACGGTTAATATTTTCATTTCTTTTCCTAAAAAGCTTGATGAAGTGAATGCTGAACAATTCTTGATCGATCTGGAAAAAATTTGGGGGGATCAGAGAATCATTACAGTGACGACCAGCGAAACGGTCAGTAAAAAATTGCAACCCATTCATTCTTCTTTATTTAAAGTTTCATTTGGAAGGCTTGTAAAAGAAGAGCAAATGGAGGATTTGGAAGATATGGTAGAATATTTGATACAATCCATTCAAGCGATGAAGATTCCGGGATAATTGGAAAAGGTAAGATTATAAAAGTTGGTAAACGTACCTTTAAATACTGTAAAATGACATCATCATACTAAAGGGAGAGATCATACATGTCCATTTACGAATTTGAAGTCAATAAAATCAATGGCGAAACCATCTCGCTTGAGGAATATAGAGGGAAAGTGATGATTATAGTGAATACCGCAAGCAAATGCGGTTTTTCGCCACAGTATGATGATTTGCAAAGCCTGTATGTACAATATAAAGAAGATGGGTTGGCGGTGCTTGGTTTTCCATGTAATCAGTTTTTGAATCAGGAGCCTGGAGATGATCTGGAAATCGATTCTTATTGTAAGTTGAATCATGGTGTAACATTCCCGATGTTTGCAAAAGTGAATGTCAATGGCAAGGAGGCCCATCCTTTATTCAGCTATCTGACTGAAAATGCTCCTGGAGTGATGGGGTCTAAATCGATAAAATGGAATTTTACAAAGTTCTTGATTGACCGTGATGGAAATATCGTAAGTCGGTATGCCCCTAAAACAAAACCACTGGAAATCGAAGAGGATTTAAAAAAATTATTATGAAGAATGATATCGAGTTCAACGGAAGAGGTACTTTCTGTTGGGCTCTTTTTGTAAGGCAAGATATTTATCCACAACGCTTTCTAAAAGGGACAAATGGGGGGAGAGTTGAATATAATAGGAGACACCAATTGAGGGGGGAAACCATGGAACGAATTGCATGGGTAACGGATAGCACGGGAACTTTAGATGAAGAATTATCATTGAATGAACATGTTTACGTCGTTCCGATGATCGTTATCATCGATGGGAAGGAATATGAAGATGGTATCGACCTATCACCTGGGGAATTATACCGAAGAATGAGTGAGGAAAAGAAAAACGCGACTACATCACAGCCCTCGGTCGGTACATTCCAAGAGTTATATAAGAAGCTTGAAAAACGTTATGATCGAATCATTGCGGTTCATCTTTCAAGTGAATTGAGCGGGACCGTTTCCGCGAGCAGGCAAGCTGCACAAATGGTTACGATCCCCGTTGACGTTTTTGATACTCTGCTTATTTCCTTTCCAATGCTTTTAATAATGAAACGGCTCATGCATTATATTGATAATGGCCATTCCGTCAATGAGGCCTTCGTTAAAACGAGAAAATATGCGGATAATCATGAAACCTATGTATTAATAGGTTCTTTGGATCAGCTGCATCGCAGCGGAAGGTTATCGAACGCACAGTATATTTTAGGAAGCCTATTGAGCTTTAAACCCATCATTTCAATCGAAAATGGCTTGCTTCATACTAAATCTAAACCCCGAAACCTTAAAAAAGCGGAAAAACAGATCTTCACTGATTTTCGCAGATCAGTCGAAGCAGGTAAAGTAAAAGAATGCACCATATTATATGGAGCTGTGTCGGAGCAGTCACAAAGATGGAAAAAGATGATTTCTGAAGAATTTCCTCATGTGTTGACACATGTATCCCCACTGGGCAGTGCAATCGGGGTGCATACCGGTGAACAGACGATTGGACTTAGTTGGTTCAATGAAGATTAAAGCACAACATTATTGAGAACCATGGTAAAATAGAAAGGACATGGAGTGGTGAAATGAATCAAATGATGATTGATTTAACGGAGAAGTATGTATATGACCAATTGAAATCTGATGCCAGCGGCCATGATTGGTTCCATATCGATCGGGTTCGTAAGCTGGCTTTACATATTGCAAAAGAAGAACGTAAAGGGAATGAGTTTATCATTGAATTGGCGGCACTGCTTCATGATATCCCCGATGATAAATTAAACCGGGATGCTGATGAGGGATCGAAAAAGCTGGATGAATGGTTTGATGAAATAAAATTGGAAATTGATAGCGTGAATGCCATTAAGCAGATCATCAACACAATTTCCTATAGTTCCGGGCAGTTGAAGCTTCCTTCCATCGAGGCTGAAATCGTTCAGGATGCGGACCGCTTGGATGCAATTGGCGCCATAGGGATAGCAAGGACATTTGCATTTGGAGGGAAAAAGGGACAACCCATGTTTGATCCTTCATTGTCAATAAGGGGAAATATGACAAAAGAGGAATACAGGACGGGGAAAAGCTCTTCCATTCATCACTTTTATGAAAAACTATTACGTTTGCAAGATATGCTCAATACTTGTACAGCCAAGAGGATTGCAAGTGAAAGGCATGAATATATGGTTAGATTTTTAGAGGAATTTAATAAGGAATGGGATGTACGATTATGAAAGTTTTTAGCATGGAACATGTAATGAAAACCCAAGGGGAAAAGCTTCTTTTTAAAGATGTATCTTTTTCCATTACCGAAGGGGAAAAAATCGGGATCGTTGGTATAAACGGCACCGGTAAATCGACATTATTGAATATCATTGCAGGATTGGAAGACAGTGATTTAGGAACGAAGGATCATCCGAATGATTACACGATTTCCTACCTATCCCAAGATCCGCAATTTGATGAGAAATTGACGATCATGGAATATATGTATGAAAGTTCAACGCCTGTATTTTCATTGATTAAGGAGTATGAAAAGACGCTCGTCCAACTCCAGGTAGATCCACAGAATAGTGCCATACAGGACCGTTTGTTAAAACAGCAACAGGATATGGACACGCTTGGCGCCTGGGATACAAGTGCCAATGCCAGAACGATACTGACCAAGCTGGGCCTTCCTGATCACTCAAGGAAATTGGGGGAACTGTCAGGCGGCCAAAAAAAGCGGGCGGCACTGGCAAAAACCTTGATTGAGACCCCGGATTTACTGATTTTGGATGAGCCTACGAACCATCTTGATTTTGAAAGCATTACCTGGCTTGAAGAATATTTGGGAAAATATCAAAAGTCCGTTTTATTTGTAACACATGATCGATATTTCTTAGATCGGGTTTCTAATAAGATTTGGGAAATTGCCCAAACGAAGCTCTTCGAATACAAAGGAAACTATGCAGACTATTTAGAATCAAAGGCCATTCGTGAAGAGAATGAATCGACGGAAAGAACGAAAAAAGAAAGTCTATTCAAAAAAGAACTGGCCTGGATCCGTAAAGGTGCCAAGGCCCGTACAACGAAACAAAAGGCCAGGATCCAACGCTTCGAAACATTGGAATCAGGTGTAAAGGATAAACAGAAAACCGAGAGCCTGGAAATGGAATTAAGCGGTGCCCGTTTAGGGAAAAAGGTACTGGAGATGCAGGATGTCTCTAAAACTTTCGGGGATCAGTCCATCATCAACCATTTTTCCTTCCTCTTCAAACCAGGTGATAGGATTGGAATTGTTGGTAATAATGGCAGTGGAAAGTCCACCTTGTTAAATATTTTGGCCGGACGGGAATCTATAGATGATGGAAATCTAGAAATAGGGCAAACCGTGAAAATAGGGTACTATACGCAAGAAAGCGTCGATATGGACGAGAATCTGCGCATGATAGAGTATATTCGGGAAACGGCGGATTCAATCGCCCTTAAAGATGGTAGCTACATATCAGCTGCTCAGATGCTTGAAAGGTTCTTGTTTCCAATGGGCTCGCATGGGACGCCGATTCGTAAGCTGTCCGGAGGGGAGAAAAGGCGTTTATATCTCCTTAACATATTAATGTCGGCACCTAATGTCCTGCTTTTGGATGAACCTACGAATGATTTGGACACGCAAACCTTGACCGTTCTTGAGGATTATTTAGAAACATTTTCAGGTGTAGTCATTACCGTATCACATGATAGGTATTTCCTGGATAAAACATGCCATCAGCTCCTTGTCTTCAAGAATAAAGGTGAAATTGATTTCTATTACGGTAATTACTCGGAGTTCTTGGAGGAAAAGACGGAAGAGGCCGTACCAGTGAAAACACCAGAACCTCCACTCAATCGCACAGAAAAGAAAAAGAAAAAACTAACATATGCGGAAAGTAAGGAATGGGAAGAGATAGAAGGGAACATGGAACGGGTCGAGCTGCGTCTGAAAGACATCACGTCTGAAATGTCAGCTGCGGGAAGCGATTTTGAACAAGTCCGCCTGTTACTTGAAGAAGAAAAGGGACTAACGGATAAATTAGAGCATTTGATGGAAAGATGGACGTATTTAGCGGAAAAATTGGAAGAGGAATGAGCGGGGTGACTGGTCCAGGGGAACGAACTTGGACCAGTCTTTTTTTAGCTAATCTCAATTGCATGAGAATCTTTTGCCGTTGTGATAATATCTAGTACATGGAAACGTCTTGTAAAAGGAGAGAAACGCATTGAAAATTAAATCAATAGAACCTACACCAAGTCCGAATACAATGAAAATCAATTTAACTGAAGAGTTATTAGCAGGTAAAAGTAATAACTATAAGAAGGACCAAGCTGAACAAGCACCGCAGCTGATTAAAGATTTATTTAAGATTGATGGGGTGAAAGGGGTATATCATGTTGCGGATTTCTTAGCGGTTGAGCGCAATGCGAAATATGATTGGAAAGATATCTTGGTCCAAATCCGTCAGGTGTTCGGGGAAAAAACCGAAGAACAAAGTCAACAAACGGTTTTAAATGAACATTACGGTGAAGTAGCGGTTGCCATTCAACAATTCAAAGGCATTCCGATGCAAATTAAAGCAAGTGATAGCCAACACGAAAAACGTTTTGCCTTACCGGAATATTTCATAAAGGGCATTGCCGCAGCCCAAAAAGAAGATGATAATGTAGTCATGCTTCGAAAATGGAAGGATTATGGCGTAAGATATGGTGATATGGAAGATATCGTGAAGGAAGTATCGGATGAGCTGATTGCAGCATATCCGGAAGAACGAATTAATCGGCTAGTAGCTGCTGCTAAAGAAATGGTGGATACAAAAGAAACATTCTTGAAACGGCCAAAAATTAAACTGACTGCAGAAATGCTGAATGACGAAAGTTGGGAAAAGCGATATCAGGCTTTAGAACAAATGGAAGATCCAACTGTGGGTGATATTCCAGTATTGGACATGGCACTTTCCGACAATAAAGTCTCCATTCGGAGGCTCGCGGTTGTATACTTGGGTATGATCGAAGATAGAAAAGTGCTTCCGAGTTTGTACAAAGCAATGAAAGATAAAAGTGCAGCAGTAAGACGAACGGCTGGTGACTGTTTATCCGATCTGGGCTTTGAAGAAGCGATGGGAGAAATGTCGCAAGCACTATCGGATAAGAATAAATTGGTTAGATGGAGGGCGGCGATGTTTTTATATGAAGCTGGAAATGAAACGACCCTTCCTCTTCTAAAGCAAGCGGAACAGGACCCTGAATTCGAAGTGGCCCTACAGGTCAAGATGGCCATTGATCGTATAGAAAATGGGGAAGAAGCAAAAGGTTCGGTTTGGAAGCAAATGACAGAATCAAGGCTAGCGAATGAAAAGTGAAATTTAATTGGAATAACTTAATGGGCTTCAAAAAAGGCATCCGGGTGATTAAATCCGCATGCCTTTTTTGAAGCTGGTCAATTCCAATTGCTTGACCCCGTGGTCCGGTGGAACTCCGAAACAGCAAAATGGCTAATTTTCGATGAGATACAGTATTTTAAAGTAAATAATCTGTTCTCTATTATTTTAGTAAAATGATATTTGTAGATATTTAACGTTGAAAGGTTGCATTTGTCTATAAATATGTTAGAATTTTTAGAGTATACTAAAAATTATATTATTCTGAATCATTAAACATTTAGCGGAAATTGGGGGTACAACAAATGTCTACATCAAATATGAGAAGTGACATGATTACAAAAGGGGTCGATCGAGCTCCACATAGAAGTCTGTTGCGGGCAGCAGGGGTTAAAGAAGAAGATTTCGGTAAACCGTTCATCGCGGTTTGTAACTCATACATCGATATCGTTCCGGGTCATGTCCATCTTCAGGAATTCGGAAAAATAGTGAAGGAAGCGATTCGCGAAGCAGGCGGTGTTCCTTTCGAATTTAATACGATCGGGGTAGACGATGGAATTGCAATGGGTCATATTGGTATGCGCTATTCATTACCAAGCCGTGAAATCATCGCGGACTCCGTGGAAACTGTTGTATCTGCACATTGGTTTGACGGTATGGTTTGCATTCCAAACTGTGACAAGATAACGCCGGGAATGATGATGGCAGCTCTTCGTGTCAATATTCCTACAATATTCGTAAGTGGCGGACCGATGAAGGCAGGCAAAGACAAAAACGGTAAATCTCTTTCATTAACATCCGTTTTTGAAGGGGTGGGCGCCTATCAAGCTGGTAATATCAATGAAGAAGAACTGCAGGAAATCGAGCAAGTTGCATGCCCTACTTGCGGTTCTTGTTCAGGAATGTTCACTGCAAATTCCATGAACTGTCTGGCAGAAGGTTTAGGACTTGCGCTTCCGGGAAATGGTACGATTTTGGCGGTAGCTGAAGAACGCAAAGAATTCGTTAAGAAATCCGCTAAACAATTGATGGAGATAATCAAACAGGATATCAAGCCTCGTGATATCGTGACGATTGATGCAATTGATAACGCATTTGCATTGGATATGGCGATGGGCGGTTCGACCAACACCGTGCTTCATACGCTTGCATTGGCACATGAAGCAGGTTTTGAATATCCAATGGAGCGCATAAATGAAATAGCTAACCGTGTACCGCACCTAGCGAAAATTGCTCCGGCATCCGATTATCATATTGAAGATGTACATAATGCCGGAGGTGTAAGTGCCGTCATTAATGAGTTACTCAAAAAACCAGGCGCCTTTAACGGTGACTGCCTTTCCGTTTCAGGTAAAACGCTCCGCGAAAATGTTGCCGGTTGTGAAATTTTGGACAAGGATGTTATCCATCCGTTAGATAATCCGCATTCCGAGCGTGGAGGGCTTGCGGTATTGTTTGGCAACCTTGCACCTCAAGGTTCCATCATAAAAGTGGGAGCAGTTGACGAATCAGTTGGTGGCTACCATAGGGGTCCTGCCATTTGTTTCGATTCCCAGGAAGATGCACTTTCCGGAATCATTACTGGAAAAGTAAAAGAAGGGAATGTAGTGGTCATTCGTTACGAAGGACCTAAAGGGGGGCCGGGTATGCCGGAAATGTTGGCACCAACTTCCCAAATTGTCGGGAGGGGACTTGGAGCCAAAGTCGGTTTGATCACTGATGGCCGCTTTTCAGGCGCATCTCGGGGCATCAGCATTGGTCATATATCCCCCGAAGCAGCTGAGGGAGGCCCAATCGCTTTCGTGGAAGATGGAGATATCATCGAGTTGGATTTGAACAATCGTAAAATCGAATTGGAAATTTCCGATGAAGAATTCGAAAAACGTAAAGCAAATTGGAAAGGCTTCGAGTCAAAAGTTAGAACAGGCTATTTAGCACGTTATTCCAAACTTGTGACGAATGCCAGCTCCGGCGGAGTGATGAAAGTTTAATTCAAGGAAGATACTAAAACATGGTGGCAGAATGAAATGGATTCTGTTACCATGTTTCTTTTTGCGGCGTAAATGAATCTTTGATTATTGATACATAAACTTGAACCCCGAATTTGCAAAGCTCTAAGCGTCATTTTTGCATATGCACATAAGAATATAGTATGATTAATCTAATTGAAGAATTGTAATCAAGGGGGTTTTTTTATGTCGATGGCATATGATGAATATATGAAACAAATGGTGAAGCCAATGCGTGCGGAACTGGTGCAAGCAGGTTTTGAGGAGTTGGAATCCGCTGAAGCGGTTGAAAACTTTATGGATTCAGTAGAAGGTACGACACTTGTCGTCGTAAATTCTGTTTGTGGCTGTGCTGCCGGGTTAGCCCGTCCAGCTGCTACCCAAGCAGTACTCCAAGCAGACAATAAGCCTGATCATCTCGTAACAGTATTTGCCGGACAAGATAAGGAAGCTACAGCTAAAATGCGGGAATACTTCAATGGAATTGAACCTTCTTCACCATCCATGGCTCTCTTAAAGGGCAAAGAGGTTTTACATTTCATTCCTCGCCATGATATAGAGGGACAGCCAATGGAAGCTATTATGGAAAATTTATTGGCAGCATTCAGTCAAGTAAATAAGTGATGAAGCGGAATGTCCTGGAAACAGGGCATTCTTTTCAAATTTATAAGAGTATGAAGGGGTAGGATTCATGTTTGTCACTACAGTAGGAAGAGCCGATAAAGAAACGATTATATTAGCCGAAAAGTTAGCTGAAGAATTACAGATCCCCTTTATAGCGCGAAGAAAACGATCGGTGAGAGCTATCCAATCGGAACATGATGAGGAGGATTGCCTCGTTTTTGGTAAAAAGTGGATGGAGTTATATCGGTACCAAGAAAAAGAACCATTCTTTTTTCACCCTAACCTTGCAATGATCCGTTTAAAAAGAATAATTCGGGGCGAAGGTGATCCATTTCTCATTGCCGGAGATATAAATGAAGGGAATTCTGTGCTTGATTGTACATTGGGCTTGGGCTCTGATGCGATTGTCGCAAGTTTTGCAGTGGGTGAAAATGGACAGGTTGTTGCATTGGAAGGAAATCAATATTTGGCCTTGCTCGTGGACCATGGAATGAAGACATGGGAGAATGCAGAAGAAAAGATGATTTCTGCGATGAGAAGAATAGAGGTCATTCAAGCGGATCATTACGAAATATTGAAGTCAATGCCGGATAATCATTTTGATGTCGTATATTTCGATCCCATGTTTGAGGAAACGATTCAGGAATCAAATGGAATCAAAGGATTGACTCATTTTGCGGAAGGTAAGGATTTATCAATGGAAATAATGAAAGAAGCCAAGCGGGTTGCGCGAAAGCGAGTCGTGTTGAAAGACCATTTCCGCAGCTCCCGCTTCGAGGAATTTGGGTTTGAGGTAGTAAAGAGAAAAACATCCAAATTTCATTTTGGCTTCATTTCCATTCTGTGATCAGGATTTATAATCTGTCTCGTCCAGACCCATGGCACAGCCTTCCCGGCTTGAATCTGCAGCACCATAATTCGAGCCATCAGGGTTGATTTGAATGGCTTGGACATTCCCTATAGAGTGGGGAACTTCATTAAAGGCAAATCCCATTGCTTCCAAGTGACCTTTGCTGGTCATATCCATTCCTGCTTCCCATTCAATATGAGGGCCCATTGGAGTGAAAATTCTAGGTTCTTCAATGGCTGCTTTCAAGTCCATTTTTAAATCGAGTACATTGATGATTGTTTGAACGACAGAACTGATGATGGTTGGTCCTCCTGGGGATCCCAGCGTCAAGATCGGCTCGCCGTCTTTAAAGATGATGGTCGGGCTTTTACAACTGACAGGGCGTTTATTGGGCTGTACTTCATTCATGCCCCCTGGAATGGAATCGAAATCAGTCAGTTCGTTATTCAGCATGAAACCATAGTCGGAAACCATTATGCCCGAACCGAATGGATGCTCCACTGTAGAAGTGCATGCTGCGATATTCCCCCATCTGTCACGGACAGTGAAATGTGTCGTTTCACTGATATCTTCGTCATTTGGTTGTGGAATGACTTCCCTTTCTTTCACGGAATCATATATCCAAGGGTTTCCGAAGTCAATGGCATTATTCCTTGCTTTGAAATTAATGAACGAGCGGCGTTTAGCTATATATTCATCATGCATTAGACCCGCCAATGGCAATTCGGCAAATTCGGGATCAGCAAGAAATGCCTTTTTGTCTGTAAATGACAGGCGCATCGCTTCTGCAATTAAGTAATATTTTTCCCAAGAACGGACGTCATATTGTTCGATCTGGAAGCTCTCCAATATTTTTAGGATTTGGATGACCGTGAATCCGCCCGCACTAGGGGCCATGGATGATGCAATTCGATAATCCTTATAAGTCCCATACATTGGTTCATCAATGGTTGCTTCATAGTCCTTTAAATCAGAAAGTTCCATGAACCCTCCAAGTTCCTGGATACAGGAAATGATGCCCTCTCCGATTTCACCTTCATAAAAAGCGGAAATCCCTTCTCGTTGTAATATCCGATAGGTATTCGCCAATTTTTCTTTTATCAGTAAATCGCCATCCTGATATGGTTTTCCGTTTGGCATGAAGAACTTACGGGCTTCCTCGCCCAATCGGTATTCAAAGTTTTTAAGGGCATCGCAAAGAACCCAATTGACGGGAACCCCCTTTTCTGCGAATTCAATGGAGGGCTCGATGAGGTCAGCTAATGGCTTACTTCCATATTCGTTGAGTGCTTTATCCATAGCTTTCAGTATTCCAGGAACGCCAACTGCTGTAGCCTTGATCGAACGTTCTTTAAATGGGATGACTTCCCCTTTTTCATTTAGAAACATGTCTGGATGCGCGGCTTTAGGTGCCCTTACATGGCCATCGAATATTTTTGTATCCTTATCTTTAGCGTTATATACCATAAGGAAACCACTGCCGCCGATACCAGTCATCATGGGTTCTACAATATTTAGGGCAAATTGGATGGCGACCGCCGCATCGACTGCATTTCCACCTTCACGTAATATTTTTTCCCCGATGGAAGTGGCTACGGGATGAGCGGTAACGACCATTCCGGCCTTCCCTGTGGCGGTTTCCCTCTTGTAATCCTTATCTTTAGTGTTTTCATTGTTGTTTTCCAAAATGATTCCTCCAGTATTCAGTCCTTTTATCTGCCAAAATGTAAGCTTTATGTGAAAGAAAAACCTTGCCATTGGAGATAAATGACAAGGGATTTTTCGTAGGTATTTATTTATTCTTAATCAGTAAATGTTAAATATACGAAAAATGCTAATGTTACAAGACATAAAGCCACCATGGCAGTCGTAGTTAAAGCCATATAAGACCCCTCCTTAAAAAGACTTGAATCTAATTAAGTTCTCCAAATATCGTCAAAATCCTTCATCAAAATGTAGAATTGTTGATATTTAGTAAAAAGTTAGGGTTAATAAAGTTTATATAGGTATATATCCTTTTTTTTGATTTTTAAAACATGGGTACCTATATATTAGTAATTACTAAAAAATAAAAGTATACTAAATATAAAGATAATACAAAAAAAAGGAGGGGGAGTGTGAGTTGAAAGCAGCGATTTGGATCAGGAAAAGTCTCGTCATTTTATTATCCGTTTTGACGTTTGGTCTTGTCACGCCTTCAGAGCTGGCGTGGCTTGCTGAAGCCAATTCGTTAAAGGATACTAAAAAAGGGTTAGTGGATGAAGAAGGGTTAGCCTACCTTTCTTCACAGCAACCGATTGAACTTGAAGAGGAATTCAACCGGGAAGAATTTTTATCGGGCATACTGAATAAAGCAGAGGTAAACGCATTTATGAAGTTTGGCGATAAGATCAATCCTAAAATTGGCGATGAGTTCAAAATGACCATCTTACCAAAAATGGAAGAAGCCATTACGGAAATGGCTGCCCAATTTCCAGATGAAAAATTACAGCAATTAACGATCACTGAGCAGCCGAGTGCGGGCAGGGCCGAGAAAATTTTTCATATTTATGATTCAAACAGCGGCAAGGATATTATCAGATTCCATGTCAGGCAGGAAAATCCACCAATGGAAGGGTATTGGTTCGATTTTCACTATCATACCCATCATGATTCATTTGCCACCCATTATGATATAGGGAAAATATATTGGGACAAAAATACGCCCCCAGAGTGGACGAGTAAACAAAGGCTCTCATAATGGATCGATTCTTTGATTTTATATATGTGTAAGAGTATGATGAGAATGAAATTTCTAATAGGCATTAAATGATACGTTGTCATGCAACGTATTTATTTTGTGTTTAAAATAAAGTAGAGTTTTTAACATTACTGGGAACAATGTTATTTTATACGGTTTTCTAATTATGCAGGTATAGTAGCAGAGGAGTCTTTATCATGTCAGAGTTGTTAAATAATATCATTCAAACATATGCTCAATTTTTTGACTGGCATATGTGGGTGGAGGTTTTATCCGACCCAGTAAGCTGGGGATTGATCGGAACGCTCGTTTTAATGGAAGGATTACTATCGGCGGATAACGCTTTGGTATTAGCTGTAATGGTCAGGCACCTTCCGGAAAAACGACGGAAAAAAGCACTTTTTTATGGTTTATTAGGCGCATACGCTTTTAGATTTATAGCGATTGGAATCGGTGTTTTCCTCATTAAGCTTTGGTGGGTGAAGGTGATTGGAGCAGCCTACCTTGGTTGGCTCTCATTTAAATACTTTCGGGATAAAAGAAAAAAACAAGCTGGCATTGATGAAGATATCCAGGGAATGAGTAACAACAGCTTGTTGATCCGAATCTTTGGTACATTTTGGGGGACGGTTGCGGCAGTGGAATTGATGGATATAGCATTTTCCGTCGATAGTGTCTTGGCCGCTTTCGGGGTGAGTGAAAAAGTCTGGGTCCTTTTGGCCGGTGGGATGATTGGTGTCTTGATGATGCGGGGAGTGGCGGGGTTATTTTTAAAATTGATAGATAAGGTTCCTGAATTGGAAACTGCCGCTTACGTTCTTATCGGATTCATTGCTATAAAAATGCTAATTGCCGTTGCAGGGATCGAAATCCCGCCTGCGATATTTTTTACCCTTATTTTAATGATTTTCGGCACCACGATTGTATTTCATTTGAAGAAAGGGAAAAAGCGTAAAGAACATGGTTGATCACCATTTAAAAAAGCAGACATCATAAATGATGTCTGCTTTTTTTTTGGAGAATATCAAGTAATTGAAGAAGGGCGGTAAATGTAGTGAAGAAAAGCAAAGGCAATAAGAAGGTAAGCCAAAGAGAAGGGAGTAGTGGATGCAGTAGTAGGCCAAAGAAAATGGAGAACAGAAAAAGGTCGAGAATGATGAACACTTTCAAACTGTAGATATCAAGGACTTCATCAGCAAGTTCCCGGTTCTCATTCAAGCTGGCTTTTTTATTATTGGTTTCCATGCAATCACCCTAAACCTTATACAATTATATACTATTGATATATGAAAAGACTGGAAAAATGGTTCTTCTCAAGGAAGAGCTGCGACAAAATTACCATAAAAACATAGAGTTTTTACACTAAGTTAATATGTTATACTAATATAATAGTGTGGAAGGTTCAGAGACTTTAAAATACATATACACTCTTAACGATTATAAGAAATGAAGAAAGGGGAGAAGATTGTGAAAAGTAAAAAATGGTTAACTTTACTTGCATTATTTGCCTTTCTCCTCTCAATGCTCTCCTATTCCCTAGCGAAGGATGAAGGAGTAAAATGGCGGAATTTGCCCAAAGATAACCTTTTAAGACAAGCTGAATTTTTTAAGGATAATAAAGAATTACAAAGAATATTTTTATTTCCAGAAGGGGAATACGATGAAAAGGAAGCACTGAAAATTGTAGGAACCATTGATAAATTGCCTCATTCCCTTTTAGTGAAAACTGCTGACAGCGGTGTAAGGATCAAACTCTTTAATGGTTCTTTAACTGAAAATCGATCTGCGGCTAAATTAAAGGGGAAAACGCCGCGTGGTTATTTGAATAAAAAAACAACTTGGGATGATGTGCCTGGGATGGGGGGATCTCATACTGTATTGGTTAAAATCGGAGCGAGCGATAAAGGTAAAGGGCATGGCTCCGTAAATCTGGAACTGCATGAGTTAGGGCATTCCATTGATAATATAGTTTATGGTGGGATTCGTGAAGACATGGATTACTTGAAAATTTGGGGTAAGGAAGTGAATGGACTGTTCCCTGGACAGTCGTATTTTTCCAATTACCCTGAGGAATACTTTGCAGAAACGTTTGCCATGTTTTATGTGAATTTCGAACAAAATCAATTACTTAAACAAAAAGCACCCGAGACTTATAATTTTATTAAACAATTAGATTAACCATTGGACTATAATACGTTAAAATAAGGAGAATGAAAGAAGAAAAGGTGGTTTATCATGAAGCAATATTTAGATTTATGTAAGCATGTGCTCGAGAATGGCACTCAAAAAGGAGATCGTACGGGAACAGGAACGATCAGTACCTTTGGATATCAAATGAGATTCAATTTAAAAGATGGATTCCCTGTACTTACAACGAAAAAGGTTAGTTTAAAAGCGATTATCCATGAACTATTATGGTTTTTGAAGGGTGATACAAATGTTGGCTACCTTCAGGAAAATAACGTGCGCATTTGGAATGAATGGGCTGATGAAAAGGGAGAATTAGGTCCGATTTATGGCCATCAATGGCGTTCTTGGGGAACGGCTGATGGAAGGCAAATCGACCAAATCAGTGAATTGATTGAACAAATCAAAACGAATCCAAATTCAAGAAGGCTGATAGTGAGTGCTTGGAATGTTGGGGAACTGGACGAAATGGCCTTGCCACCTTGTCATGCATTCTTTCAATTCTATGTGGCTGATGGCAAGCTTTCGTGCCAGCTATATCAACGTTCAGCAGACGTCTTTTTAGGTGTTCCTTTTAATATAGCTTCGTATGCGCTATTAACAATGATGATCGCCCAGGTGTGTGATTTGGAAGTTGGCGAATTTGTACATACTTTTGGGGATGTCCACATCTATTCTAACCACCTTGAACAAGTTGAACTGCAGTTGACACGTGATCCCAAACCATTGCCAATCATGAAAATAAATCCGGAAGTGAAAAATATCTTTGATTTTAGCTTCGAGGACTTCGTTCTGGAAAATTACGAAGCTCATCCCCATATAAAAGGTGAGGTTAGCATATGATATCGTTGATAGTCGCTATGGATCAAAATCGTGTAATCGGGAAGAATAATCAACTGCCATGGCATTTACCGGCAGATTTGCAGTATTTTAAAAAAGTGACGATGGGCCATCCAATCATCATGGGCCGAAAAACATTTGAATCAATCGGAAGGGTACTGCCTGGCCGTGAAAATGTCATCGTTACCCGTAATCCGGAGTATAAAGCGGAAGGCTGTTTAGTTTTACATGATACTTTAGAGATCAAAACGTTTGCAGACAACAGTAGGGATGAAGTATTCGTTATTGGCGGAGCCGAAATCTTCAAGGAAATCCTTCCTTATACCGATCGCCTGTATATAACGGAAATTCATGAAACCTTTGAAGGTGATACTTTCTTTCCCGTGATTGATGAAAATGAATGGGATAAAATCTCCTCAAACCCAGGAAGCATCGATGAAAAAAATCGATATGCACATGATTTTATTATTCTACAAAAAAAATAAACGATAAATCCGATTATGGAAAAATGACCATAATCGGATTTTTTTGTATGGAACGAACAAAAGAAAGAATTTTTAGAAAAATCAATTACATTTATGTCAGTAAAGTGCTATAATGATTGAATTGATTAGGAAGGAAATGAGGTATTGTTATGAATCAGACTGCATCCATGAATAGGGGGATTCAATTGGAAGATATTCTAATTGCCTATAGAGAACTAAAAGAGATCGTTTTACACACTCCTTTACAAAAAAATCAGAGGCTCTCTGAAAAATATGAATGTAATGTATATTTAAAACGCGAGGATCTTCAACACGTACGTTCCTTTAAATTAAGAGGGGCTTACTATAAAATGAAAAGCTTGACCGAGGAAGAGACGAAGAATGGAGTCGTTTGTGCCAGTGCAGGAAACCATGCACAGGGAGTTGCGTTTTCCTGCAGTCAATTAGGTATCCACGGGAAGATTTATATGCCTGCTACGACACCAAGGCAAAAAGTCGATCAAGTTCAGCTATTCGGTAGGGATAATGTGGAAATCATCCTGATTGGAGATACATTCGATGATGCATTTGCCAAGGCGATGGAATGCTGTGAAAAAGAAGAACGTTCCTTTATCCATCCATTTGACGATGAAAAGGTAATCGCAGGGCAGGGTACAACGGCCGTAGAAATCCTGAATGATTGTGAAGATGGAATCGACTATGTATTTGCAGCTATCGGCGGTGGCGGTTTAATGGCCGGATTATCAAGTTATTTCAAATCGGTTTCACCAAAAACGAAATGCATTGGAGTGGAGCCGCTTGGTGCTGCTTCGATGAAATACTCCTTTGATGAAGGAAAAGTTTCTGAACTTGAAAGCATAGATACATTTGTTGACGGAGCAGCTGTCAAGTGTGTGGGACAGATGACATATCAGCTCTGTAAGGAAAACCTGGAAGATATCGTTGTCGTTCCTTCAGGGCAAATCTGCACGACGATTCTCGATTTATATAATCAGCATGCGATTGTCGCTGAGCCGGCAGGGGCTATATCTGTAGCCGCTTTGGATTTGTACAAAGAACAAATCAAAGGCAAAACGGTTGTTTGCATGGTCAGCGGAGGGAATAACGACATTGGGCGCATGCAGGAAATTAAGGAAAAATCCTTATTATATGAAGGACTGCTTTATTATTTTATCGTGAATTTCCCACAACGCGCTGGAGCTTTAAGGGAATTCCTTGATGAGGTGTTAGGACCGAATGACGATATTAGCCGTTTTGAATATACGAAGAAAAACAATAAAGAAAGCGGGCCGGCCCTTGTTGGTGTTGAGCTGAAAGATAAGAATGATTATGAAGGTCTCATTCTAAGAATGAACAAAAAAGGATTCTCTTTCGTTGAAGTCAATAAGGACAGTAATTTATTTCATTTATTGATTTAATCATGGACAAAGTGTTAAATTAGGATAGAATATTACTTATGTTTTTACATTTTATTCTACCTCCCAGTCGATCCGGGCTTACTGTCGATAATTGTTACCATTCTATGACGAATTGCCAGTGCTCTTTCAATTGGTTGGAAGTGGTATTATAATCGGGGTAGGGATAATTACAACACCAAAGGGGATGTATCCATGTCGAACATTGGAGTACCTGGTCTAATTCTCATCTTAATATTGGCATTAATTATTTTTGGACCGAAGAAACTTCCAGAGATAGGCCGTGCTTTTGGACAGACACTTCGTGAATTTAAAAAATCCACGAGTGACTTAACAAAAGATGATTATGAAGAAGATAAAAAAATACAACAAAAAAATCATGAATGATTGAATGCTGGGCGTAAGATGGAATCGTCTTGCGCCTTTTTGCTGGAACAAAGATACGGATTTTCAGATGAAGGCGTGATCAACTTTGGAAGATAAAGAATTAAATATTATCGATCATCTCGATGAATTGAGAAAACGGCTCATCATTACAGCTGTTGCTTTTGTCATCTTTTTTATTGCCAGTTTTATTTATGTAGAAGAGATTTATAAATGGTTCGTGAAGGATCTAGATTTTGACCTGATGGTATTGGGACCAAGTGATATTATCTGGATTTACTTTATGCTCTCAGGCGTCGTAGCCATTGCGGCAACGATACCGGTAATTGCTCTGCAAATCTGGTTATTCGTTAAACCCGCTTTGATGCCAAATGAAGTAAGGGCGACCCTTGCCTATATTCCAGCGCTTTTCTTGCTTTTTATCGGAGGGCTTGCTTTTGGTTATTTTGTCATCTTCCCGACCATTCTTCAATTTTTGATTGAATTGGGCGATGGGATGTTCATAACCAGTTTTACAGCGGATAAGTACTTTTCATTCGTATTTAATATGACGATACCTTTTGCTATTTTATTTGAGCTTCCTGTCGTTACCATGTTTTTGACCTCCATTGGAATAATTAATCCTTATGTGCTTCAAAAGCTAAGGAAGTATGCTTACTTTGTACTGGTTGTCATTGCGATATCGATAACGCCGCCTGACTTTATGTCAGACTTTATGGTAATGGTTCCACTGCTGTTATTATACGAAATCAGTATTTCATTATCTAAAGTTGTCTATAAACGCAGGGTGAAGCGTGAAAGTTTGCGGGAAGAAGCATTAAACAACGAGGAAGGTTTATAAAAAAAGACCCTTGAATGCATTTGGCCTGCAGTATCCCGAATAATGGACACTTAAAAAAGATCCCTTATTGGACTTACCCCCTTCAAGTAGACAGTTTAAAAAAGACTAGGTAACCATCGAGATTCGATATTCAATCGGAGCTCGATGGTTCATTCGTTTTTGGAACCGTTTGCGTTATGGAAAGATGTAAATTTTAATTGCTAGAATCTGTTCTTCTTCTATTTGAAAATGATTGAGATAAAACATTTCAGATATAAAATGAGAGCAGAATGATTCGACACAGGCGTTGTCATGGCAGTTTCCTTTGCGAGAGTGGCTGCCGATGGGCACCTGCCTGTTGAAGCCTAGGATGATAAACATGAGATGTGTATTGGAATCCTTAATCTGTTCCGTATACATCTCTTTTTTTGTGGTTCACAAAAAAGCATTCTCTCGTAAGGGTAATTGTCATGCGAGGGTAACCTTATTCCTTGTGCTATATGTTAATCTGTTGTATCCGTTCACGAATTTATCGTCCTTTGAAAGACGGAATTGTCTTTGAGTATTTGTTGAAAGCCAACTATAGTAGCTAGAGCGATTTAACTGAGCAATGACAATAAGCCAGATTACTTTGAATGGAGAATGTAGTCCTTCAATAATCTCGTACTTATTCGTCTGAAAAAGGAGACCTCCTGATAGATTTGGATACTGCTTTTTTAAGTAAGGCACCTGGGCCTTAGTATTCCAATACTTCTTCCACGCTATCGAATTTTTTTTACGAGATACCGACCCCTGCAAGGTTTTTTTTAGCCCTTGTTACCGCTGCTTTTTCCCGTTGAGTCTTAAAAAAACCGTCAGTATCTTGATATTTTCGCACCCAATCCATTAACTGCGTTTTACTTTTAGGCTCTTTTCGTAAAGAGTGTTGTTTTTAAAACGAAACTATATAAGGTTGATTGGAGCGGAAGTGCGAGACTCCTGCGGGAGCAGCGGGACAGGTGAGACCCCACAGGCGTTTACGCCGAGGAGGCTCACCGCCCGCCCCGCGGAAAGCGAGCATCTGGAGGGGAAATCAACCACAACTCACTACCTGGTAAATAGCAACAAAGTATGTGAAAACAGCCTACTTTTAAGATCATATTTCCTTCAATAGCAGATTGGCTGCCCCAATTATTTATATAACTTTGGACAACCTGGATCTTGAATTCCTTGGAATAAGTTAAAATTCATCCCCCTTTTTTAGCCATAATAAAGTCCCCTCCAAGTAATAGTGTAACATCCATGTTTTTTCATGGACTTTTTACACTTTCTACTTTAAGGGGATAATATCACTTATGGGTCTTTTTTTTAATCGATGTCAAGCTTGATTTGTCTGTTTTTTACACATTTGAATATTTATAATTTTGGATTTATTGTGTATAATGTAAGCAATCGGTTAAAAATGAGGATTGATATATTGATGTTCAAATGCTTGGAATTCAAAGATTGTTTTGGACATAAGGTTACAATTTCAGAAATACCTGTCTTACTGCCTAGTGATCCGAATTTTTTTATGTTGACCGTGCGTTTGGAAGTATTTGTAAAGAAAGTTTTTGCTAATAAAGATCATAAAGAAAATTACTCATTTAAGCATTACCTAGCATCCGTACTCAAATGGCCCGTATATAACAAGATTTTCTTTGGGGGCTTACTCAATAATGCGTGATGCGGACTGACCCATAGCTAACTTCTCCGATAAAAGAGATGCCACGAATGCCATGTTAATCGGCATGCGTTCGGGTTAGCTCATGGGTCGGTTTTTTTTTGTGATCATTTCAATAGATGAGTATTTGGTTTGAATGCGTACCTTTAATAGGTATAATACAATAGAATGTTAATTAGGGATGTGTAATCATGAATAAAGTAAAAATAGTAACAGACTCAACAGTTGATATGACACCGGAAGAACTAGAATATTATGATATAACAATGGTTCCTTTATCGATCTATATAGATGGGGAAACTTTTTTGGATAAGGTTGAAATAGAACAAGAAGAATTCCTGAAAAGGATGAACCAATCAAAAGAACTTCCAAAAAGCTCACAACCAGCCGCAGGTACCTTTGTGGAGGTATATAATGAACTTGGAAAAGACGGCAGTGAGATTATTTCCATTCATATGACAGGTGGCATGAGCGGCACTGTACGCTCAGCGGAAAGTGCAGCAAGCATGTCTGAATCGAAGGTTACCGTTTTTGACTCGAAATTCATTTCAAAAGCAATGTCATTCCAGGTGATCGAGGCAGCGAAGATGGCGAAGGAAGGGAAATCCGTAGCAGAGATAATCGATCGCTTGAAACACATTAAAAAGCAGTCAAGTTTAATCATTGTCATAGAAACACTTGATAACCTCGTTAAAGGCGGAAGGATTGGAAAAGTTTCTGCATTTATCGGCTCACTGCTGCACATAAAGCCGATTGCACTTCTGGACGATGGTGTCCTGAATCCTGTATCCAAAGCCAGGAGCCAGTCACAGGTAGTGAAGTTCATCATTAAGAAATTCAAAGAAGATACACAAGGCAAAAAAATTAGCGGCATTGGTTTTGTACATGCAAATGGTTTTGAAATCGCAGATAAAGTCCGCCAGGCCATTGCAGATTTAACAGGGTATCAAGACATAAAGATAGAAGCAACCACTGCCGTTGTCAGTACCCATACAGGTGAAGGCGCCATGGCAATCATGTATTATTGGGACTGATAAGGATAAAGCTGCATGAAATTGCGTATGGGAGATGTCTTTCATTTGTAAAATTGTCTTAAATTCGTAAAAGTGTTGCTGTCCTCATTCCTATTGGTCTGTTAGAATAAATAAAGTAACAGAATATTTTATACATAAAGGACGGGGTAGGGATGAGAAAGCTGCGTTTGCGTATGGCAGCTATGGGGGCATCAATTTTATTGCTGTTGACAGCATGCGGTTCCAATGGCGTACCTGATGCCAAAAATTGGGATCTTGAGGATTTTAGTTACATTGATCAGGAAGGTAAAGCTTTTTCAAAAAGTGATCTAAAAGGTAAGGTTTGGGTTGCGGATTTTATATTCACCAGCTGCAAGACGGTCTGTCTGCCCATGACTTCCAATATGACGAAACTGCAGCAGCAATTGAAGGATGAGGGTATATCTGATGTTGAGTTCGTTTCATTTTCTGTCGACCCGGAGATTGACAAGCCTGATGTTTTAAAAAAGTATGGTGACCAATTTAATGTGGATTACAGCAACTGGCATTTTCTAACCGGTTATGGTCAGGAAGAAATTGAGCGGTTTGCACGGGATAACTTTAAACTAATCGTCAAAAAACCAGAGACGGGAGATCAGGTGATTCATGGGACCAGCTTTTTTCTAATTGATCAAAAAGGAAAGATCATGAAGGATTATACAGGTCTGCAGGATATTCCCTTTGATGAAATTATTAAGCATATTAAAATTTTACAGAATTATTGAACAGGTTAAATGACCTGTTCTTTCTGTTTTCATCTATTCATACGGATTTCTGGTAGGGCCCATTAACGCTGGTGAAAATGAGGTAAGTGGTTTTGAAGAATCAGGAGAAGTGAAGAATGATTTTACATGCTCAGTACATGCTAAATTTTATAGGACTAGCTTTTATTCCTTGCCTTTTTCATATTGTATAGTAAGGAATGCTCAAGTAAGGTATATTGTTTGCAATTATTCGTTTTCTTCATGATATAATACATGGGTAGGAAGGTGAGGGTCATGAGGTACAGAATCACCTGTCTTTTCATATGCCTAGTTTGGATTTCAGGCTGCGGTCAAAGTGAAACGGCCTCAAATCAGCCAACTATTCAGCAGAAAAGCAGAGTTGAGCTGAGTAAAAAGGAAACAATTCCTGCCAGCTTTTTTCCGGACCCTGTGAAAATCGTATCGATAGGCGATTCCTTGACTCAAGGTGTCGGTGATAGTAAAGATAATGGCGGGTATCTGCCTTATTTACAAAATAAGCTGGTAAAAGAGCCATCGATTACTTCCGTTGAGATGATTAATCATGGCATACGTGGAAATAGGACCGACCAACTATTGAAAAGACTGGATAAAGCTAGGATTAAAGAAGACATAAAACAAGCTGACTCGATTGTTGTTACGATCGGTGGAAATGATATCTTGAAGGTCTTTAAACAGAATTTCTCCAACTTGGAACTGAATCAGTTTGATTCGGCTAAATTAGGGTATGAAAAAAGATTGAGGCAAATACTCGATAAGGTCCGTTCCGAAAATGATCATGCCCAAATTTACCTGGTGGGCGTATATAATCCATTTTCCAAATGGTTCGCAGATTTTTATGAACTTGATATGATCATGAATGATTGGAATGAAAGCGGGAAAGAGATTATTGAAGAATATGATTCAGCCTATTTTATTGAAATAGCAGATATTTTCAAGGATTCCAAAGAGGATTTGCTTTATGATGAGGATTATTTTCATCCAAATGACCGCGGATATGAATTAATCGCGACAAGAATCTACAATGATATGGATATTACCACTATCGGAAAGGACACATTGGAAGCGAGTGCCAAAGGAGATGATGACCAAGAATGACAAATATCAAATGGAAGACTATGTTTATTTCCCTATTAGCCCTAAACATCCTGGTCATCGTGTTTGTTTTGATTTTAGTTAATTTGCCGACTAAAGATAAAGAACTGATACCAAAAGTAAGCCACGAAGAAGATATCCAATTTCAAATTCACACGAATCGGGAAGATCTGACAAGATTAATTAACCAGTATCTTGATAAAGAAGGCCTGACGGGATCCATTCATTACGAAGTATATTTAACGGATGAAGTCGAGTTATACGGTACAATGCCATTTTTCAATCGTGAAGTGGAAATGAAATTGACTTTTGAACCAATCGCCCAAAAGAATGGGGATTTGATCTTAAAGCAAAAATCAATTGCCATCGGACAAATGAACTTACCTGTTTCATATGTAATGAATATAATAAATGAGCGTTATAACATGCCGGATTGGGTAAGCATCAACCCAAATGACGAAAGTATTTATGTCTCATTACAGGATATGGAATTGAAAAGCGACATTAGGGTCAAGGCGAAAAAATTCGATCTTAAAAATGACGACATTTCATTTTTATTGACCATCCCATCATCATTACAGTGATAGGGAGTAGATGAATAAAAAACCAGGATCAATTCATCCTGGTTTTTTATTCATTTATGGAGAGAGTGTTACGGTTTCCAGCGTGGATGGTTCCCGATTCAATCCGATTAAATAAATGGTTGAGGGAGTATTTTTGCAGAAACTATTATTTGGCAAATGAAGCGCAATCTCTTTTGTCCCAGCTTTCCTCACTTCAAAGTCGACTATCATGGGATGTAAATTAAGATAATCGCTTGCTTTCCTGAAATGGAGATTTTCAAAAACGACATCACCATCTTTGACGGCAATATCTACCGACGGTAAATCATCTGAAAGATGGATGAATCGAACCTTGGCTTCATTTTGAGGAACAAACGGATTATCTTCGAAAGTTAACATATTCAACGACCCGTTAGCCAAGGTAGCGGCTATGGTATAGGACCTCCCGCTTTCGAGCGTCACTTTACGGCTCAAAAGTGAGGTGCCTTGCCCGCTGCGGTATATATCCAATTGGTAATTGCCAGGGGGGAATGTCGAATAATCATTGTTCTCTTTAAATGAGAAATTTTTAAGAATACGCATTTCATTTAAATAAACATCAAACGATGGAGCTGTTGGGGCAGCATGAATAATGCGAACTTGTGCAGGCAGTATGACATTCATTTGTTCAAATCTCAATTGTTGTGTTTCTTTTTCGAGACTTTTCAAATGCTTATGGTAATAATAATCATGCAAATGCGGATTGCTGTATTTATAATAAGACGATAGTAAATCATAAGTTATCGCTTTTTGTAAATATGATTGTTTATCGCTCATTTCTTACACCTCTCATTTTTCCATAATGATCTCATCATATGGTGATATGCTTGGACGTGTGTCTGGACCATTTTCGTTAATAGGGACTTATCGGCATATTATTTTACAGGGCAAAATAAAAGCGTTAAAATGCATTCAATGGTTTGTTTGTAAAAAAGGGGGATTTTCATTTGACAAAGCAATTAGGGAAAGCAACATTCGCAGGTGGATGTTTTTGGTGCATGGTGAAACCGTTCGATGAGCAGCCTGGCATCGAATCCGTTATCTCGGGTTATACGGGCGGGACTACGGAAAATCCTACTTACAAAGAAGTTTGTTCTGAAACCACGGGACATTATGAGGCTGTTCAGATCACCTTTGATCCAAGCGTATATCCATATGAAAAAATAATCGAGATGTTTTGGCAGCAAATTGACCCGACAGATGCTGGAGGGCAGTTTCATGACCGGGGAAGTTCTTATCAAACGGCCATTTTTTATCATGACGAAAACCAACGTAAAATTGCGGAAGGATCCAAAGCTAAGCTGCAGGCGAGCGGGAAATTTTCCAAACCGATTGTAACGCCGATTATACCAGCTCAAGCGTTTTATCCAGCTGAGACATATCACCAGCATTATTATAAAAAGCAACCTGAGCATTATGAAAGATATTCGATTGGCTCAGGCCGAAAAGCATTTATAAAACATCACTGGGGGGAAAAAAATGAAAAGTAAAGAAGAATTAAAACAGAAACTTTCGGCGATTCAATTTGAGGTAACGCAAAATAATGGTACGGAACCAGCATTTAACAATGAATATTGGAACTTGAAGGAGGAAGGGTTATATGTGGACATCGTTTCAGGTAAACCTCTTTTCACTTCAAAGGAAAAGTTTGATTCAGGCTGCGGTTGGCCAAGCTTTACTAAACCGCTAAAGGAAGAGGAAGTGGTGGAAAACCTCGATACGAGTTACGGTATGAGAAGAATCGAGGTTCGCTCAAAAACTGCCGATTCTCATCTTGGTCATGTTTTCAATGATGGACCGGGACCATCGGGACTACGCTATTGCATCAATTCTGCCTCATTGAAGTTCATCCCGCTCCAAGAGCTGGAAAAAGAAGGATTCGGAGAATACAAAAAGCTTTTTGATTGAATGGAACCCCTCTACCTGATAATGATAGGGGGGTCTTTAGTATTGGATAGGATTCAATCGGTGATGATCGATGCGATCCGGACATATGGAATGATGGTAAGATCCATTGCTTTAGTTCTGCCAGTCACCTCAAAACGGACCTTATGTGAACCGGGAGGAAGCCCATTTGTGACAAATAAATATCTTTCACGGGCAAACGGCCACCACGTATTCAAAGTCGTGGTTTCATTTCCATCGATCCATACTTTAACTTCCCCGCCATCGGGACTCCTGAGCAGCTTCACTCCAAGCATACTTCCATTGAAGTTATATTCAATCACACTGCCCTTTTCACTACTAGTAAAATAGCCGCCCCTTGGACGGAAACCGTTCATTTTTTCATAGTGGTCAATCTCCGATAATTTAATATCAGAATGGGCATGAAGCTTAGATGGAAGGGCTGCAACAGTCTTCCCACGTTTTATATTATCCAGGAAGCGTTCATAAATTGCATTAGCATAAAATTGATAACCCAGCCCATTTGGATGAATCAGATCTCTGGTCAATTGCTTTTCCGTATATCCTGAATCTTTGAATATTGGACGCATATCCACATTAGTTGCACCATAATGTTTGGATAAAAGTCCGATGGCTGATGCAAATTCCTCATATTTCAAGGAACTCTCTGTTATTGTGAACAATTCAGCATTAGGGTTGAGACGTTTTGCCTTTCTTATTAAAGCTTCATATGTCATGGTAAAATCATCGACATTCATATATTTGCGGTCATTTTCACCGAAAATGAAGAATATCAAATCTTTATGATCATGCTGCCTTCTTTGGGAAAGCTTAAATAGACCTTCAAAAGCAGTGGATCCGCTTTGGACAACGTACTCTCCGTGTAAAGGAATATCATTGGTTTTGATCATCATATTTTCTAACTGTTTGAACCATGTTAGATTAGGATTTTCAGCTCCTGACCCTCTTCCGATACTGTCACCAATAACGAGATACTGAATGGGCTGGCCTGATTGGAATTTTTGATAAACATTTACTGAATCATCTGATCCATATGTTTTAGGAGCTTTTTGAAGGACATAGCAGATGAGAAGGATCGTGGCGATTGCAGCGAAAGGGATGAAGGATTTTGCGTTCTTTTTCAAAATTATGTTCCCCCGTATTAACCTTTTATGTATCTATATAGGAATGAGATAGCTTAAAGAGGCTAAGAAATGTTTTTTCCTTATTATATCCCAATTTTAACACAATAAATATAAAACGTTTTTTTGACATTTTTCATGTTGCTCTTGGTGGTTCGCCTATTGTATGTATAACGGTTCTGAAGGTGTTGATTCGAGAAGTTTTTTCTTAAATTCAAAAAAATAGGCAAATGCACAGACCGAGGCGGGCGTAATGACATATGGTAAGGTGTAAAGAGAAATCAGAATTCTAAAAGGAGTGGAACTTAATGTACGGATATGGTGGATATGGTGGAGGATTTGGTTATGGTGGTGGATTCGGTGGCGGCTGCGGTGGCGGTTGCGGATTTGGATCAGGCTTCGCATTAATCGTTGTCTTGTTCATTCTGTTGATTATCATCGGTGCTTCATTCTGTTGCTAATTGAATAACTAAAAGACCAGTTGATAAAGCTGGTCTTTTCTTTATGCAGGGAATTTGGTGGTTTGACTGGGAATCTTTACAGAATCCATAATTGTTTACTGATAGGATAAGGATATATACAGTACAGGCAATACATAACCATTCCTTTTTCCAATACGGTACAACGGGAATGACGAGAGGATGCCAATGATGAGGAAAACGGCGCCAAAAGGATTCGAAAGGAAATTATGACTCCCAGTTTTTTTGCAGGGAAGATTGGAAAAGGGAATTTCAGTACTTAAGAGTCTTGGTTGTTCTTTATTCACCATTTCTGCTAAAATAACGACAGATGTAATTAATTTAGGGGGATAAAGATATGAAACCTTCCCATTTACAAGCAGGGGATGAAATTCGCGTTATTGCTCCCTCAAGAAGTTTGGCGATTGTCAAAGGGGAACAGCGCAGATTGGCAGAAGAAAGATTGACTGAGCTTGGTTTTAAAGTGACATATGGTAAAACGGCTTTGTTCCATGATGACTTTTTCTCGAATTCGATTGAAGACCGGGTCGAGGATTTGCATGAGGCCTTCAGGGATCCGAATGTTAAGGGAATCTTTACAGCCATCGGGGGGTATAACGCTAACCAATTGTTACGATATATCGATTACGAGTTGATAAAGGAAAATCCAAAAGTGTTGATGGGGTATAGTGATATAACCGCGATTTTACTGGCCATTCATAAAAAAACAGGCTTAACTACATACTCAGGTCCTCATTTCTCGACGTTCGGGATGAAGGCTGGTCTGGAATATACGATGGAATATTTTAAAAAGGCTGTTATTGAAAGTGAAGGCTTTTATCTTGAACCAAGTGAAACGTGGAGTGATGACTCTTGGCATTTAGAACAGGATGACCGAACTTTCCACCCAAATGCTGGATATATGGTCATTCAGGAAGGCGAAGCGGCTGGGACGATCATTGGGGGAAACCTTTGTACACTCAATCTATTGCAAGGTACAGAGTTTATGCCTTCTTTAAAGGACAGTATCCTTTTCATAGAAGATGACGAAGAAAGCCATCCATTCAGCTTTGACCGGGATTTACAATCCTTGCTGCATCAGCCAGATGCAAGTGGGATTAAAGGAATCGTCATAGGCCGTTTCCAAAAGGATTCGGGAATGACTGAATATGCTTTGCAGGAAATCATTGCTTCCAAAAAGGAGATAAATGGGATACCCGTGATTGCTAATGCCAATTTTGGTCATGTACATCCATTTGTGACGGTGCCGGTTGGTGCAAATGCAGTAATGAAGGTGGAGAACGGAAAAGCAACGATCCAGATCCATTCATGATACAATTTGATGACGCCGTTCAAAAAGTGGACGGTGTTTTATCTGTTCAGGTATGTATAAATGTATTTTTCATTTTGGAGTATTTTAGGAGTCTTTCCGCTTACCAACACTGGAAATAGTCCTATTTTACAAGCATTATTAGGGAATATGAGTCTAATTGTTCAAATTCTATATTTTTCTGATATAATACTAAGAGATTTAAAATAGAAAAGGTGATTATGTGTTATTAACAATTCCCGCATCCATTCGTTTAGAAGGGGCTTTGGCCGAGTATAATAAAAAAGGCCGTGTGAGCCATACATGTTTCGTCTGTAACGAAGACACTTCTAATGGGGATGCAAGTAACTTGAACTACTATAAGTTAGGAACCAAAAAAGTTTGTCATTCCTGCATGAAAAATGTTTTGCGTCATCCGTCTTTAAAAGAGTATGAATATGTACATACTTCAGTTATCGATAAAACTGCTTTTTATAAAAATGTGCTGGCTGTTTTAAAGGATGAAAGTTTTTTGGAGTCAATTCGTGAAGATAAACTAAATAGCGTATTGTAAGAAAAAAGTGTATCTCTTGTGGATACACTTTTTTTGTTCCTATTTTTTCCCTGAACATGAAACCAAGAATTTATCCGTTTACATGCATAGGTCAATTTCCTTAGCAAGATTGCCTTCATCTGGACATACACTTTACAATAATGCATTTGTTTATAAAGAGAAGGAGTGTGTGGGTTTATGGAGCAGTCTTCATTGATCAAGCCGGTCCTGGGAGGAACCTACCCGACTATCAGTCATGGTCAGGGAGTGTTTTTATACGACAAAGAAGGAAAGGATTACCTTGATGCTTCTTCCGGTGCTGTTACTGCCAATATTGGCCATGGCGTCCAGGAAATCATGGAGGCGATGGTAAAACAGGCTCAACAGGTTTCATTTGTATATCGTTCCCAATTTACCAGTGAAGCTGCAGAGAATCTTGCCGGAAAAATTGCTGAATTGACTAAAGGGGATCTGACATATAGTTTTTTTGTAAACAGCGGCTCCGAAGCGACTGAAACTGCATTGAAAATTGCCATCCAGCATTGGCAGGAAAAAGGGAAGCCCAAGAAACAGAGAGTCATATCGAGGTGGATGAGCTACCATGGTATCACGATGGGGGCTCTTTCAATGTCTGGCCATCCGATTCGCCGGGAACGATTTACTCCTTTACTTGAATCATATCCTTCTGTATCTCCTCCATATTGTTACCGGTGTCCACTCCAACTTGATCCCCATACGTGTGGTATGGCCTGTGCCTCTGAATTGGAAGCGTCAATCCGGCGTATTGGCAGTGAAAATATAGCGGCTTTCATCGCAGAACCTGTTATTGGAGCAGCCGGAGGTGCCATTATCCCTCCTGATGGTTATTTTCAAAAACTCAAGAAAATCTGCGAAGAGAATGATATTTTATTCATTGCCGATGAAGTCATGACTGGATTTGGACGTACCGGTAGGATGCTTGCTTCCGAATATTGGGATGTGGAACCTGATATCGTAACATTTGGTAAAGGTATGAGTGGCGGGTATACCCCGATAGCGGCCGCAGTAATGACCAAAAACGTGATGGAGCCAATAATCAAAGGCTCGAAGTCAATTATCGGAGGCCATACGCTTAGTGCAAATCCATTATCGTGTGCGGTTTCTTTGGCCGTTTTAGAATATGTCGAGAGGAATGAACTTGTCGAAAAATCAGCCGATAGGGGAAAGGACCTAATTAGGGGCCTGAAGAAGTTAGCTGGGAAGTATTCCTATATCGGTGATATACGTGGCAGGGGTTTATTGATTGGCATCGAATTTGTTCAGGATAAAGCCACGAAGTCCCCATTTCCGAAGGAGGCCGATGTGACCAATGAAATCATTGAATTGGGAATGAGGAATGGAATACTGCTGTATCCCGCGGCGGCAGGCCTTGACGGTGTGACCGGGGCAGCCATCATCATCTCCCCCCCGTTAACGATATCGGAAGAGGAGTGTGCAGAATTGTTAATGAGGATCGATATAACTTTTCAGCAATTCAATGAATCCAAAGGAAAACGGCCAGCACAACAAGGAAGTGAGTCATAGTGCCGGAAAATACATTCCAGAAGATTTGTCGTTTGGAGGATGTCCGCCATCTCTTTAAAGATAATCAGTCCATCCTGTATGGGGGGTTCGGTGGCATAGGGACACCTCCAGGATTGATCAATTTGATTTTGGAGTCAGGTATAAAGGGTTTAACCTTGATTGGGAACGATACAGGTTTCCCTGATATAGGAATTGGAAAACTTGTCACCCAACGCCGTGCGAAAAAAATCATCGTTTCCCATATCGGTTCCAATCCAAATGCAGGACTATTGATGAACAATGGAGAGCTCGAAGTGGAGTTCTCTCCGCAAGGGACGCTTGTCGAACGCATCAGGGCCGGGGGGATGGGGCTAGGTGGGGTATTGACTGATATTGGAATTGAGGCTGATTTCGTCCGGGACGGCAAGCAAACCGTAAAGCTAGGTGAGAAAAATTATCTGGTGGAATCTGCATTAACTGCCGATATTGCCATTGTTTATGCAGAAATGGCAGATCCTTATGGAAATCTCATCTTTGATAAAAGCGCCAGGAATACGAATCCACTTGTAGCTACGGCCGGACAAATCACTATAGTCGAAGCCATGCAAATCGTTCCGCTTGGCTCTTTGGATCCAGAGGACATCATTGTACCGGGTGCCTTTGTGGATTATATCATTCCATCAAAAGGAGTCGATTGGAAATGGGTTTGGGAACCGAAGATAGAAATCGAATAGCGAAACGGGCAGCATCAGAAATAAGCGATGGGATGCTGGTCAATTTGGGAATTGGCATTCCATCCCTTGTACCGAATCATCTTTTGAATGACCATAAGGTTATGTTTCATGCTGAAAATGGCCTTGTAGGTATTGGCAGTTCTCCTGAAAAGGGTAAAGAAGATGCCCATCTTTGCAATGCTGGGGGGCTGCCGATCACCATTAGAGCGGGGGCTTCCTACTGCGACAGTACGGTTGCATTTGGGATGATACGGCGCGGCAGGGTGGATATCACGATTCTTGGAGCCCTTCAAGTAAGTGAAGTGGGGGATCTCGCTAATTGGATTGTCCCGGGAAAGCGGGTGCCAGGCATGGGCGGTGCCATGGAATTGGCTGCAAAGGCAAAAAAGGTCATCGTCTTAATGGAACATACCGATAAAGCGGGCATGTCTAAATTAGTCAAAAAATGTACGTTGCCGTTAACCGCCAAGAAATGCGTACATATGATCATCACTGAGCTAGGAGTGTTTTCTGTAAATTCGGAAGGCCTTTTATTAACTGATGTATTTGAACCGTTCAGTATTCAGGAAATCAGGAATCGGACCGAAGCCTTGTTTACCGTCTCAGAAAACATCCATATTTTAAAAGAATGAGAGAGGAGAATGGATATGTATGAGGAAAAAATAAGAAAATGGTTGAATGATTCAAGGACGAATGGGATTCAGCTTTTGCAAAAACTGGTTCAGGAACCGAGTAAAAGGGGGCAAGAAGGAAGTGCACAAGCCATAGTGGTCGAGAAGTGCAGACAACTGGGTCTTGAAATAGATCTATGGGAAATCGGGGATGAACAATTAAGGAAACATCCCCATTTTTATTGTGACCGCAGGGATTTTAAAGGGAATCCGAACCTTGTGGCTATTAAAAGAGGAACCGGCAAGGGGAAATCCCTCATTTTAAACGGCCATATTGATGTAGTTCCTGAAGGAGATCATGCAGCATGGCATGATGATCCGTATAGCGGCAAGTTAATGGACGGAAAAGTGTTCGGGCGGGGAACGACAGATATGAAAGGCGGCAATGTTTCTTTATTGCTAGCCATTGAAGCGATTGTCGAATCTGGAATCCAATTAAAGGGGGATTTGATTTTTCAGAGTGTGATTGAGGAGGAAAGCGGTGGTGCCGGTACACTTGCGGCAGTCATCCGAGGGTACGAAGCTGATGGGGCAATCATTCCGGAGCCTACCAATATGAAACTATTTCCTTTACAGCAAGGTTCGATGTGGTTTCGACTGAAAATAAAGGGCAAGTCTGCACATGGAGGCACGAGGTATGAAGGAGTCAGTGCAATTGATAAATCGGTTAGTGTAATGAAAGAAATCAAGAGGCTTGAACAAGAACGGAATGAGTCACTCCGTCATTCACTCTATAAAAATGTACCCATCCCCATTCCGATCAACATAGGTAGCATTCAAAGTGGGAATTGGCCTTCTTCCGTGCCGGATATAGCCGTACTTGAAGGAAGATTCGGTGTCGCACCTAAAGAGACCATGGAAGAGGCACAGAAATCACTAATACAGCGAATAGATGCTTTAAACCAGGGTGATGAATGGTTCAAAGAAAAACCTATTGAATTAGAATGGTTTGGGGCCAGATGGCTCCCTGGCAATCTCGAAATGGATCATCCGCTTATGAAAACCATTGGCACATACTATGAAAAAGTGGTGGGGGAAGCCCCGCTTGTCGAAGCGTCCCCTTGGGCGACGGATGGAGGGTATCTTTCAGGGGTTGGTTCGACTCCCGTAGTTGTATTTGGACCAGGGGAAACGAAAATGGCCCATGATTCCAACGAATATATAGAAGTGGATAAAATGATGGAGGTTGCAGAAATCATCGCATTGACCATAATTGAATGGTGTGGCGTGGAACCGCAATAATTATTTTCCCCGGGGTCTGATTCTAGAAGGGGTCAGGCCTTCTTTTACAATGATCGATTGATGTTAAAGGAGCGAGACAAATGGAGACGGGAATGATTGAAAAAAGAATTCAAAAGCAAAGGTGCACAATACATATCACGATCGACCAATTTAATAAGCGGGTCAGGGTTGATGATTATCTAGGTCATTTTCAAGAATGCGTAGAGGAGTCTCTGAAGGTGGCTAAAGGTATGTCAGCGGAGAAAATCATCTTCAAGTCACGCAAGGAAAACGTTCTGGAATTACTTGCCCAGGGCTTTTTATATGAAGGAAGCATTGATAAATTCTTTTTGGGAAGCGATTGTTTCTTCCTTGTTAAATATAAGAGGAATGAAAGGCGAAACAGTGAAGAATGGGAAAAGGAAGATCAAATCCTCTCGGATATTCAGAGTCTGCCGATAAAAACCGGACTAGATGATCCACCTTCAGCTTATCAAGGCCGTATGGCGGAAGTTACCGATGCACCTCAGCTGGCACAATTGTATGGGAAAGTCTTCGAAGTGTATCCCACTCCGATGAATGATCCGTCATATGTGAAAAAGTGCATGGAAAAGGGAACGGTTTTTTATGTTTTTGTTCATGAAGGGAGGATCGTCAGTGCTGCTTCCGCAGAAATTGATTCTTTTTATCATAATGCGGAAATCACTGATTGTGCAACATTGCCGGAACATCGGCAGTATGGTTTGATGAAACACTTGATTTCCGCACTAGAAGACTATCTTATTTCGCATGGGATTTTTTGTATCTATTCAATTGCCCGGTCGCTCTCATTCGGTATGAATGCTGCATTACATCAGCATGGATACTCGTACCGCGGACGTTTGGCCAATAATTGTTATATCTTCGATAAACTGGAAGACATGAACCTTTGGGTGAAAAATTTTACTTGAATGCTGATTTTTAGGCGGTTCATGACAAGTTTTTGGCATTTCCTCATATACATCTAGGAATAAGGTCTAGAGGAGGGATATCTTGCCAAGTGAATTTTTTAATACAAGTGAAGTGTTGGAAGCGATATTAGAAACCATTGATGAAGGCATTCATGTGATAGATCCAAAAGGACAGACCATCTTTTATAACGGAGTGGCGGCCAATCATGATGGGATGAAAAGAAGTGAGGTGCTTGGAAAACCGTTGCTTGAAGCCTTTCCTTCTTTGAATCACAAATCATCGACATTACTCCGGGTCATTAAATCTGAAAAACCAATCTATAACCATAGTCAATCGTATGTAAATGCACATGGGCGAATCATTGAGACGCTAAATACGACGCTCCCCATATATGTGGATGGGTTTATGATAGGTGCAATAGAAATTGCCAAGGATTATTCAAGCTTGAAGCAATTATCTGAAAGATTAGCTGACCTGGAAAGCTCGCTCAAAACAATCAAAAGTCCTGAAAAAAAAACGCCTGGGAACGGCCGATTGTATTCTTTTACTGAAATCCTGACAAATGATACGGGGTTTAAAGGTTTGATATCACAAGGGAAAAAGGCTGCCCGCTCCTCTTCATCGGTATTGGTTTATGGGGAAAGTGGTGTAGGAAAAGAGCTTTTTGTTCAAAGCATCCACCAGGATTCGAGCCGCAGTAAAGAACCATTCATTGCGCAAAATTGTGCTGCCTTGCCAGAACATTTATTGGAATCTCTCCTATTCGGTACCGCTAAAGGAAGTTACACTGGTGCCATGGAACGCCAGGGATTGTTTGAATTAGCCAACGGCGGGACCTTGTTTTTGGATGAATTGCAATCGATGCCGATTGACTTGCAAGCAAAGCTTCTGCGTGTGCTTGAAGATGGATTCATAAGGAGGATAGGCGGTACAAAGAGTGTTCAGGTGGATGTCAGGATCATGGCAGCGATGAATATAAATCCTATAAAGGCGGTATCGGAAAACAGGCTGAGGCCAGATTTATTTTACAGATTAAACGTATTGAGCTACGAGCTGCCTCCGCTAAAGGAACGGACTGATGACATACCCCTTCTTACAGAACATTTCATTTCCATTTTTAACAGTAAATTAGGACTGTCCATAAAGGGCATCGATGAGAAGGCAAAGGTTTTTTTTCAGGAATATCATTGGCCTGGAAACGTAAGGGAGCTAAAACATACGATAGAATTCATGATGAACCATACCGAGAAAGATGTTTTGAACATGGAAGATCTGCCCCAGTTTTTAAAAAAGCGTTCCCCTTCCTCATCAGAAAAAATAATTCCCCTTCGTGAGGCCATGATTGAAATGGAAACAAAATTGATTACCGAGGCCCTTCTTCAAACGAACGGAAATGTTTTTCAGGCATCGAGGCTATTGCAGATTCCAAGGCAGACCTTACAATATAAAATAAAAAAACATATTTGAATCTGAAACAACCGGATGCAGCCAGCTGTCCGGTTTTTTTTTAGGTGCCTTCGAATTTTGGGGTCATTTTGGCACACTTCTTGCATTTAATACTACTATCATAACTCAGGAGGTATAACCATGTTATTTGACCTATATAAGCCAGATCGCAATTGGAAAGATATAGAGCTCTGGAAAGATGTAACCGATGAACAATGGAACAACTGGCTGTGGCAGCTTACGAATACGATCCGAACTGTTGATGATTTGAAAAAAGTGATAAACTTGACTCCGGATGAAGAGGAAGGTGTGAGGATTTCCATAAAAACCATCCCATTGAATATCACCCCATATTATGCTTCGTTAATGAATAAAGATGACCCAAGGTGTCCAATCAGAATGCAATCGGTTCCCATCTCGGAAGAAATGCATAAAACCAAATATGACATGGAAGACCCCCTTCATGAGGATGAGGACTCCCCTGTTCCGGGACTGACCCATAGATATCCGGATCGCGTCCTTTTTTTGGTGACGAATCAGTGCTCCATGTACTGCCGTTATTGTACGAGAAGACGCTTTTCAGGCCAAATTGGAATGGGCGTGCCCAAAAAACAACTGGACGCTGCAATCGGTTATATACGTGACACACCGGCAGTTCGGGATGTCCTTATTTCCGGCGGTGACGGATTATTGATCAATGATACGATCCTTGAATATATCCTCAAAAATTTAAGGGAAATTCCTCATGTTGAAATAATCAGGATAGGTACACGGGCACCGGTTGTTTTTCCTCAAAGAATCACTGAAAATTTATGTACCATTTTAAAAAAGTATCATCCGGTTTGGCTGAATACTCATTTCAATACCTCGATAGAAATTACCGAAGAGTCAAAGAAAGCATGTGAGATGCTTGCCGATGCAGGGGTACCTGTGGGTAATCAGGCCGTTATTTTAGCGGGGATAAATGACAGTGTCGCTATCATGAAAAAGCTGATGCATGACCTTGTCAAGATTCGGGTTCGACCTTACTATATTTATCAGTGCGATCTGTCGGAAGGCATCGGTCATTTCAGGGCTCCCATATCAAAAGGGATTGAAATCATCGAGGGGCTACGTGGCCATACATCCGGGTATGCCGTTCCAACCTTTGTTGTCGATGCACCAGGGGGTGGCGGGAAAATCACATTACAACCGAATTATATCCTTTCACAATCACCGACAAAAACAGTGCTTCGTAATTTTGAAGGAGTGATTACAACATATCCGGAACCTGAGCATTACACACCAGGGCTTGCAGATGATTATTTCAAAGGGATATATCCTGAAATGGAAGAAAAACGGTCAGATATTGGAATTGCTGGTTTGATGAACGACAAGCAATTTAATTTGGTCCCTGAAGGACTGAAGCGAATGAATCGACGGGAAAATTATGGGACCAACCCAGAGCATGCATCATTGAAAAACCAGCGCGAAAAGAGAGATCTGTTAAAAGAAAAGAAATTCCAGGCACAGCAAAAAAAGAGCACTCCAAAGGGAGATGAATAGCATGGAGACGTGTCCATGGTGTGAGAAAGGGAAGCTTGCATCGGTAAAGGGGACGGTGTATTGGGAACTGCCGGATGGTTCGAGGGCTGTTGAAATTGATGAAACGCCATCGTTCCATTGTGATAATTGCCATGCGCTATTTCAGAGTGATGAAACGACTAAAGAGATTGAAGACCAGCTGTTTTTAATTGATACGAAACAGTTAGGGAAACAGACGACGTATGACGGGTTATTGAAGATGAAGCGGGTGTTAAAGCGGAATTATTTTGATTTTGGGAAATAACAAAATAATTAGAAGTTGCCTCATCTACTTTTTTTGGTGAGGTTTTTCTGTGCGCCCGGCGGTGCGGTCTATAGGGTGCACATCCCGAACGGTGAAGGCATTAGTAGCGGTGGCTTTCCGTGGTGACGCGGAATTCTGAAGTGAATTGAGATGGATTATTTAGAAGCCTCTTTTGGAGAGGTCTTTTGAAATTTCTTCAATAAAACAACTAATTTTTATTTTCAAAATACGAATGAAAGGCTAATTAATAAAATTAAGATCCCTGCGGCTGTCGTAAAGTTCTCGTAAATCTTACCAGGTAACAGCAACGCAGTGATAATAGATGCAATTAATCCGATTATTGCTATACATAATGAAGGAAGAGGGAGTTCCTTAAACTTTTTTAGCTTTTTAAAGAACAAAGCTGGAGCATCACCGCCATCTGCGAGGGTCACAAGGAGTGTTGTTACCCTAAATAAATGAAACGGTCATCGTTGAAAAACCAGCTAAGATAATAGTTGCGTTATTTATCTAGTGCCGTTACAAAGGGACTTTCCTTTTATTAAACGCCCCATGTGCAGCCATATAAACTGCAAGTCGGAGTGAAATGATATAAATCACCACTAGTACTATTAACATAATGATAACCGCTTTGGGAGCATCTTCCTTCCTTTTAAGTCTCATGGCCATAAGTCCAATTACTTCTATTCCTCCATAATCGTAAAAGTCATAGATTAAGAATGACCAAAAACCTTTCCAACCTTTCGGGAAATAGTTCATTGACTAAAATTAGGCAACCCAGCATGTTTTACATCCCCGTGAATCCATCCGACACGGCAGCCGCTGCAAGAATAATAAAAATAACAATAGCCGCCGTTTTGATAACGGTCAGTAAATAAAACCCTCATTGCCGATTAAAACGACAATAATCGTGAGAATGGCGTATCCAGCTGCAAAGAGCCAAAGAGGAACATTTGGAAGCCAAAATCTTGATAAGGTCGAAAGAGCCGTTAATTGGCCACCCATAATGAGGATGTTTGAACTCCAATAGTTCCAGCCGCGCTAAATTTGACCCAACGCCCATAAGCTTTGTTTGCATAGTAGCAGAAAGATCCAACTTGAGGATCTTCAGCCGTCATTTTAGCTAATAAGCTGTATACAAAATAGGTTCCAATAGCTGCGAAAAAAATCCAGTACAAATAGTGCAGCCAACCCCTATTAAGGACAATTGCACCTTTTTAAATTTTCTTCTTCACTACCCTTATTATGACCACTAGGAAAAAAAATCCATGCAGTAACTCCTCACATATTCAAATTCCTTTTCGAAGCAAGTAGGTATTTAGATTACCTGTTTCTCTGAACATTCTCTAATTGAATTCATACATATTCATCCCGCCTAAAAATGTAATTGTGAGAAATTACCATTCTTAATACACATTTTTTGGGATAACTTCATTTTTTGTGGATAACTTAAAAATGAAATCTTAAATCTTAAATGAAAGGATACATATATGAAAACAAAATGGGTTTTATTTGCTATTCTTTCTTCCATAGTCAATCTGCTTTCTGGCTGTGAATCATTAGCGGTCTTAGATCCTAAAGGACCTCAAGCCCAAACGCAAGCCAATGTGATTTGGCTATCAATTGCGATCATGACGGTTATTGTTATTGTTGTTTGTGCTATTTTAGTCTTTGTGTTAGCGAAATACCGTGACTCTAAACTACCTAAAGATTATGAACCACCCTACATTGAAGGGAATCATGTTGTTGAATCGATTATTGTGGGGGTGCCAATTTTAATCGTCATTTTCTTCTCCGTTGTTTCTGTAATTTCCAACAATAAAGTGGAAGCCACTCCGGAAGGGTACAAAGGTCAAGATCCATTAGTTATTTACGCTTCGTCATCTGACTGGAAGTGGCATTTTAGTTATCCAGAAAACGATATCGAGACAATAAACTACTTGTATATTCCAACAAATCGACCACTTGAATTTAAACTTTATTCATTCGGGCCTATCACGAGTTTCTGGATTCCACAACTTGGCGGTCAAAAATATGCCATGTCTAACATGGTGACCACATTACACTTAGCAGCGGACGAATCAGGGGAAATGATGGGACGAAATGCAAACTTTAGTGGGAAAGGATTCGCAGAAAATACGTTCCACGTCGAAGCGATATCTCAAGATAAGTTTGATGAATGGGTAAAGGAAGTTAAAGAAACTGCGAATCCTATTACTGAAGTAAGATTCAATGAATTATTAAAACCGGGTCATGAGGGACAGTTAACGTTTACTGGAACACATTTAGGCTTCTCACCAGCTCCAGAAGGTGAAAATGCTGGACATCATCATGGTTCAAGTGACTCTAACTCGAATTCAAAAGGTGAACATATGGAGCATGATCATAAGTCAAGTAATAGTAAAGAAAAATCAGCACACAATCATGAATAATTTCTTAGTCCATCTCAAGAAAAATCGTTTCAGAAAGGAAACACAAAAGTATGGGTTTTTACTCTAGATTTCTTATACCAAATCCTAGTCCCGTCATTTACTCATCAATGGTGGCCATTGGTGTTACTGTTCTCTTGATCATTGTTGGTTTAACCCACTTTAAAAAATGGTTTCATTTATGGAGTGGCTGGCTTACAACGGTCGATCATAAAAGAATAGGTATTATGTATCTTATATCTGCTTTGTTGATGCTATTTCGTGGTGGAGTAGATGCTGTGATGATGCGTGCGCAACTTGCCGTACCGGATAACAAATTATTAGATTCACAGCACTATAATGAAATTTTTTCAACACACGGGGTTGTGATGATTCTCTTTATGGCGATGCCGTACATTATGGCCTTAATGAATTTCGTAGTGCCATTACAAATTGGAGCCCGAGATGTAGCATTCCCACGTCTAAATGCCATAAGTTTCTGGTTATTTTTTATGGGTGCGATGCTATTCAACATCTCTTTTGTAATTGGTGGTTCTCCTGATGCAGGGTGGTCATCTTATTTCCCGCTTGCAGGTAATGAATTTAGCCCGCATGTTGGAACGAATTATTATATGATTGGTATTCAGATAGCCGGAATAGGGACATTAATGACGGGGATAAACTTTTTGACGACCATTCTTAAAATGAGAGCACCCGGTATGACATTAATGAAAATGCCAATGTTTACATGGTCTTCTTTAGTCACAAGCATTATTATCATTTTCGCATTCCCTGTATTAACAGTGGCGCTGATCATGGGAACAATGGATCGACTATTCGCAACCAAGTTTTTCACAATGACTGATGGCGGTATGGATATGCTTTGGGCTAACCTGTTCTGGGTTTGGGGACATCCTGAAGTATATATCTTAATCTTGCCTGCATTTGGTCTTTTTAGTGAGATTATCCCAACCTTTTCACGACGTAACCTATATGGCTATCGATCAATGGTTGCTTCAATGGTATTTATCTCTATATATTCATTCTTCGTTTGGACGCACCATTTCTTTACAATGGGACAAGCAGCATATGTTAATAGTATTTTCTCGATTACAACGATGGTAATTGCTATTCCGACTGGAATCAAGATCTTTAACTGGTTGTTCACGATGTGGAAAGGTAGAATCAGATTTACTGTACCTATGCTTTATTCAATAGGTTTCATACCTCTTTTCACAATAGGTGGAGTTACCGGGGTTATGCTTGCGATGTCAGCGGCGGATTATCAATACCATAATACAATGTTTTTAGTAGCTCACTTCCACAATGTCATTATTCCGGGTGTAGTATTTGCTGTGCTTGGTGCCGGTACTTACTACTGGCCGAAAATGTTTGGTTTCATGTTAAATGAAAGAATTGGGAAATGGGCGTTCTGGTTTCTAACCATTGGTTTTTGCTTAGCATTCTTCCCTATGTATATCACTGGTTTAGATGGTCAAGCACGTCGTATGTACACATTTTCTGAATCGACTGGATTTGGACCATTGAATATGATTTCGTTTATCGGGACAGCATTAATGGCAATCAGTTTTGTATTAATCGTATATACGATTTATTATAGCATTCGCCATGCTCCAAGAGATGTAAGTGATGATCCGTGGGATGCACGTTCCCTTGAATGGGCTACTCATAACCCCGTTCCAGAATATAACTTTGCTATTATTCCACAAGTGAACTCAAGGGAAACGTTTTGGGATGCTAAATATAAAGGTCATGAATTATTCAAGGGTGACTATGAAAAAATTCATATGCCCAATAACACCGGCGGACCGTTTATCATGTCCTGCATCTTCTTTGTCTTTGGATTTGCGTTAGTATTCAGCATATGGTTTCTTGCGATTATTGGGTTAATCGGTATCTTTGTTTGCATGGCTTATCGTTCATTCGAAATAGATC
This sequence comes from Peribacillus sp. CSMR9, assembly GCF_033141925.1. Lineage (NCBI taxonomy): Bacteria > Bacillati > Bacillota > Bacilli > Caryophanales > Bacillaceae > Peribacillus > Peribacillus sp. CSMR9. Next base: position 115,467 of record NZ_JAOPHO010000003.1, on the reverse strand, counting down.
ATGGGCATTACATTTCTGTAGAAGAAATTAAAGAGACAGAAGCAAAATTTGGGGGTGTTAGTAAATGGAAATAGATCACTCGCAACCTCTTGAATATAGTACGGAACAAAATCGTCTAAATATTTTAGGCTTCTGGATTTTCCTTGGAGCCGAAATTATGCTTTTTGGAACACTCTTTGCATCATATTTTACATTAGTTGATCGTACGGGTAACGGTCCTATTGGAGCAGAAATTTTTGAAATCACTCCAGTACTTGCTGAAACATTTTTGCTCTTAACAAGCAGTTTTGTCATCGGGCTTGGAATTCATGCAATGCGACTTGGCAACAAGAAAGCCATGTTGACATTCTTCGTAATCACTCTTCTTCTTGGAGTAGGATTCATAGGATTTGAAATTACTGAGTTCATTACCTATTATCGCGAAGGAGCTACACTGCAAACTAGTGCATTTACATCGATGCTCTTTACAACATTAGGGACACATGGAGCACATGTTACATTAGGACTTTTCTGGGGGTCATTCATTATCCTGCAAGTGAAAAACCGCGGATTGACACCTGAAACAGCCAATAAATCCTTCATTTTTTCTCTTTACTGGCATTTCCTGGATATCGTTTGGATCTTCATCTTCACCTTTATCTACATGAAAGGAATGACATAAACATGAAGGAATTTTTCCCGGCTAAACAAGTATGGGGTTTTGTATTTTCATTGATTTTGACGGTTGTAGCTCTTTTGGTTTACTTCTTCAATATGTCAAAAGCAACAGGCATGACGATTTTTATATTGACAGCATTCATACAAGCAGCTGTTCAACTAGTTGTGTTTATGCATGCTCGAGAAACTGATGATAGCAAATCAATTTTTATGACTCTATATTGCGCTATATTCCTAGCTCTAATTACTGTCTTGGGTACAATATTATGTATGATCTGGGGTTGGAGTTATTGATATGAAACAGTTGGGAAACAGAAGGCGAATGATGAGTAATTGAAGTTGGAAATAGGGACAATGAGCCATGAATAGGGAAAAGTTTAGAATGCACTATCACAATATAACTGCTGATAAAGGGGTATGGCTTTTGTAATTCCCTTTTAAGGTTATTTCCAACGTTTAAACATTCTCGCTATTCAAATTAAATAATACACTCTACTCTAATGGATGCATTGTTATTTAAGTATATGTATTTAATGTTTTGATTATCGAATCTAACTAATGGGGGTCTTTAGTGACAGAAACAAGCGATTTGCTGGGGGAAATAGCCACTGATAGTGCTTGGGGAAAAGTAATAGCAAGGTGTTTGATGTGGGGAAAGGGTATCAAATAGAAATTACTATTTCTCCAGATGCAATGAAGCTTATCTAGAACTTCATCGTGAAAATCCTACTCGTGAGTTATATGTTCTTCATACTAATCGTAAGAACCCCAATATCAAAAAATGTGTAGGTGTAAGGCGATAGTGAAAAGACTGGATTTATTACAGCAAATAAAAGCAATAAATAATATGGAAAAACTAACAATAGGTCCAATTGAAAGGCAAGTAGAGATGATTATTCTATACTTGCCTTTTAATTTATATGTACTCACTTATAAAGTAAGTTAAACAATAGCTAAGTTCTTTTGCTTATTAAAGTAACAGATGGTGCTAGCAAAATAACTAAGGGATCAGTTGAACAACCGTGTGTCTTTTGGCTTCTTTTCGCATGTTTTCTTTAGATAAGACACACATCCCATACTTACAATAAAAAACGACCTCCAGGGGGAGAGGGAAAATCACACTGCAGCCGAATTATATCCTTTCACAATCTCCAACAAAAACGGTGTTGCGAAATTTTGAAGGTGCGATAACAACATATCCTGAACCTGTGCATTATACTCCTGGACTTGCGGATGATTATTGGGGTATATCCTGATATGGAAGATAAACGATCAGATATAGGTGTATTCGGTTTAATGAACGACAAGCAATTTTAGTGCCTGAAGGACTGAAACGAATGCATCGACGGGAAAATTACGTGACTAACCCAGAGCATGCTTCATTGAAAAACCAGCTTGGAAAGAAAGATCTGTTAAAAGAAGAGAAATTCCAGGCACAGCAAAAAAGAGCACTCCAAAGGGAGATGAATATCATGGAGATGTGTCCATGGTGTGAGAAAGGGAGCTTGCATCGGTAAAGGGGACGGTGTATTGGGAACTGATTCGAAACAGATTGAAACAAACGAAGTACAGTGAGCTAATGAACATGAAAAGGCTGTTGAAACTTAACTACTTTGACTTTTAGAATGGCTCTTTTCGTAAAGATTGTTGTTTTTAAAACGAAACTATTTAAGGTTGATTGGAGCGGAAGTGCGAGACTCCTGCGGGAGCAGCGGGACAGGTGAGACCCCACAGGCGTTTACGCCGAGGAGGCTCACCGCCCGCCCCGCGGAAAGCGAGCATCTGGAGGGGAAATCAACCACAACTCACTACCTGGTAAATAGCAACAAAGTATGTGAAAACAGCCTTTAGAATTAAGGATAAATTACCAATCCCCTCATTTTAGGCAGAAAAAGCGTAATCGCTTTTTCTATCTTTGATGAAGGGGATTTTCCCAATCACTAAAAGTAAACAATCGGGTCATTGAATATTTTGAAGTAATACCGCCCATTATGCGGCATGAATGACCATGCTTTTAATGATGAACATAAAAGGCTAAAGCGTGAATGAGTACAAAAAATTTCCCGTCTTTACAAGGATGGAATTAATAAGGAATGAGAAGGATATTTATATTGTATTTTCAGCTTATATCGAATGCGGTTCTGTAGAAAAATCGTATATTTTTATAAATTGAGGAAGAAAAAACCAAATCGATTTCTAAAAAAGTGGACGGAAGCGAAAGTTTCCGATATATTAAAGCAGAAATCATAGTTATTTTAGGGGGGCTCGACATTATGAGACCATTTTATTTATATTTAATGAAATTTCGACAACCAAAGGAAATTGATTCAATCACTAAATTTGCCAATCATGCCTATCAGGATCATGGCTTTCCAAAACAGTCGACTGATTATAATGAAGTGAGCAGTTATTTAGAATTGAATGCAGACTATCTCGAAAGTATGTCAGTATTCGATCATGCATGGGAACAATATGTCCAAATAGAAGAAGGACTCCTATTGGGAGATCAGGAATAGGGAGGATCGGAAGGATGCTTAAAAGCCTTCAAACCCGAATTTTGCTTTATTCTTTACTTATAGCAAGTGTTCCTGTTCTGATATTGGGAATCATATCCTATGAATCACAACGGTCCCTGCTGGAAAAGGAAGCAAAAAATGCCTTGAATGCAGGTTCGATGAATATTGTAAATGAAGCATATAGCTATTTGAACGAACGGATCAGTGATGTGAAGTTAATGAGTACGAATTCGGTAATCATCAATCCTGACTCTTCAAAAGAAGAGAAGTCAGTTGAACTAAAAAAGTTTATCGATGCAAAAGGAAATTATTACGGTGTCTTGCATTTGGATATGGAAGGCAATGTCATTGCAGATACCTCCAATAAAATGATCGGGGATAACCTCGGGAAGAGAATATGGTTCAAAGAGGCCAAAGAAGGTCATGAATTCCTTTCTGACGTATATAAAACCAAGGCTTACTCAGAACCCATAATTGCTTTAAGTGCGCCGGTATATGATAGTACAGGGAAGATGACCGGTGTTGTGTCTCCAGCTTTCCGATTGGAAGGGCTTTGGGAGATGATGGAGAAAAAGGCTAATGAAATTAGCGATAAATACCCAGTGGACTTTTTCATGATTAATCAGGACGGTACCATGATTTCGAAAAAAAAACCACATGGCGTCATTCAGGATTCAGCCTTGGAGGAAATGGGATTAACGAAGGAACAACTGATGGAAGCTTCGTTATCGGATGAATTGTACAGTGCAGAGAATGGGGAAAAAATCCATTCTATCCAGCCTGTCCATACGATAGCACAAACGGAGAATAAGTGGTTTGTTGTTGTTGGTGCAGATAAGAAACAGGTGTTTCAGCCTTTGAATGACCTTTTATCACGGTATCTGACCATATACAGCATCGTATTTGTTTCTATCATTCTGGCAGTCTATTTACTTACAAAGACTCTTGTGCGTCCAGTTCAAGATCTTGTCGAAGCGACTGAAGATTTCATTGAAGGGAAGGAATTCGTCGTTTCCCAAAAAAGAAGCTTCGAAGAAATGGAAAAATTGAATCTCGCCTTTCTAAGAATGATGGAAACGATAGAAGATCGTGAAAAGGAAATCGTCCGTACAGAAAAATTAAAATATGTTGGCCAGCTTGCTGCCGGGGTCGCCCATGAAATCAGGAACCCGCTGACGACAATAAAGGGCTTTTTCCAACTATTGAAGAGCCAGGATCATGATAAAACATTAATAGAAAAATATAGTGATGTCATGCTGCATGAAGTGGATCGGGTCAATGTATTCGTGACACAACTTCTTGATTTGGCTAAACCTCATCAATTAGAATGGGAGAAAATAGATTTAAAAGATTTCCTTGATGAAATTATAGATACCTATACTTCTTCAATTCCTAGTTCTCCTGTAAAATTAATTAATGGAGTGACACAATCCGTCTTTGTTTATTCAGACAAAAACCGGTTAAGACAGGTCCTCTTGAATGTCCTGAATAATTCTTCTGAAGCTATCGAAGCAAAAGGCCAGATTGAACTACACCTGACTGCCGTGTCCCAATATGTAAAATTAATGATCAGAGATGATGGAAAAGGCATCAGTCCCGAGAATTTTAAAAAAATCGGCATGCCCTTTTATACCACTAAACCTGATGGAAACGGCTTAGGTGTAGCGACCTGCATCCAGATAATGGAGGAATTAAAAGGGAGATTCCAAATTGAGAGCGTTTACGACGAAGGAACGAAAGTGACGCTCATAATCCCTACTACGAACCGTCTCATAAAATGAGACGGCTTTTTGGTTGTAGTAAAATAATGTACAGGGTTTTTCATTCCTCTTTAATAAAATGGCAAGTTACTTATCTAAATGAGCAAAATGCCCTCTCTTTTCCATTAACCTCCATGTTTGTTTGTGCATATAATTTACTAATCAACGATAAGGACCATATTGGGGGATGTCTCTTATGGGCAAAAAAAAACAGCCGAAATATAAATTAGGCGATACAGTCGTAATAACAATGTATGGGACAGTCGGGAAAATAACCGATGTCAAATTTCTCGATGGTGCTTATGTGTATGAAGTGAACTATAGTGAAGGTCTTTATATCGAAAAAACATTGCAATCCATAAATGAATATGAAGGAGAAATCCTTTATCAAAAAGAACAAATCGATATTGAATATAAATATTTATTAGGTGACTTAGTCCAGGTAGATGGATATGAACAGGATTATTTCAAGATAATCGGTTATCGAACGGAGATTTGGCGCTATAAGGAAAATGCCTGGGAGGATGTTATCTATGAGTTATCAAGAATCTCGGATGGTGAATGGCTTGAAGCGCATGAAGAAGAACTGACTTTGATAGCCGATGCTAAACGTGCAGATGGGATCATTAAAAAGTTAGGACTGCTCCTTTCTAAAAAGAATAATGAGCTTGCTATCATTGCTAAACAAAACAACCCTGGTAAAGGTGAGCGAGAAATGACAATGACAAAAAATGAAAAAAAGGAAATGATTGATGGACTGTTGGATTTATATAATGATTATTGTAAGCTCTATGAACATTTTGGCGATGATGAATATCGTCATATCATGAAGATTGCCCTTGCTAAAATTGAAAAAGCGGCAGAGGAAATTTACCCAGATCATAAAAAAAAGCAAACGAAGTGAAAAGTATGCCAAACTTTTAAAGGGTCAATTTCCAAGTTTCTTAAAAAACCATATAATTGGCCGAGAAGGGACCATGGTAAAAATGTAGGTCCTTAAAATGATTTTCCATAATGGAATGCCTTACTGGAATATTTGTCTCTACACACTCATAGACCTTTAATTAAGGGGGCGATGATTTGCGAGAAATTGAGGTTTTTATTGATACAGAAGAGATAGCGGAATTCTTTTTTCAAGAATTGATAAGACGGGGCTATCTTCCAACAGAAGCTGAAGTTGAAGATCTTGCTGACATCACATTCGAGTATCTTCTTGAAAAATGCATAATTGATGAAGAAGTCGATGAGTAACCTGTCATACGACGGTTAGCAGCTTCCTTTCCCTTAATTTTAAAAACCATTAAAAAAAGACGGCGGACCTCCGCCGTTTTGTTTGCAATTTAGAAGGGGGTGCCAAAAGCCTTTTCTTGATTACCAGTTTTCCTTATCTTTTAAGTCTCTAGGATAAGGTTCAATTTTCCTAACTTGTGGCTGATATGGTATAGTAGTTTTGAATATCATTTCAACCACAAGTTAAGGAGGACATAGTTGTATGAGCGTACATATTGGTGCAAAAGAAAATGAAATTGCGGAAACGGTCTTACTTCCTGGGGATCCGTTGCGTGCAAAATATATTGCTGAAACATTTTTAGAAGATGCTAAACTTTACAATGAAGTTCGTAACATGTTTGGATATACAGGAACGTATAAAGGGAAACGAATTTCTGTCCAAGGCACAGGCATGGGTGTCCCATCCATTTCTATCTACGTAAATGAATTGATGAACAGCTATAATGTCCAGAAACTGATTCGTGTGGGAACTGCAGGGGCCATTCAAAAAGATGTAAAAGTCAGGGATGTAATCCTTGCGATGAGTGCTTCCACCGATTCCCAAATGAACCGCATGACTTTCGGGGGAGTGGACTTTGCCCCAACCGCGGATTTCGATTTACTAAGAAAAGCTTATGATGCGGGTACAGCTAAGGGCTTGCAATTGAAGGTCGGCAATGTATTTACGGCCGATCAGTTTTATAACGATAATAGCGAATTGGAAAAATGGGCAAAATACCAAATCCTTGCGATAGAAATGGAATCAGCAGCCCTATACACGCTTGCTGCTAAATTTGGCCGCCAAGCTTTATCTGTATTAACCATTTCCGATCACATCTTAACCGGTGAGGAAACATCGTCGGATGAGCGCCAGTCAACTTTTAACGAAATGGTTGAAGTGGCATTGGAAGCAGCTATCCAAGACTGATAATTGGCTGTGTTACGGCGGGTGACCAGGAATAAGTGATGCTGGATAATGAAAGTTGGGATAGAGGCTCATTCATTCCTTGGTATCCGCATTTTTGTAATGTCGAGGCTCATTCAGGAATTGCCTGGGTGTCCTTAGTGTTCCATTTGATTTACCGTTTACTGAGGGTTATAAAAATACATATGATCATAAGTTGTTATTTTTGATAACAATTATTTTTCGATTGGCATGAAAGCTGATAAAATAGAATGAAATCGTTTATATCGTCATGAAGAATGAAAGTGGTGAGGCTAAGTGGAAGAAGAAAATCAAAAACAGCCAAAAGAGGCAGGGAAATTCATTAAAATAAAGAAGTTTACGTTCATTATGGGGATTTTCTTAGTCATATTTCTAACAGCAGGGATTACTACAATAGCCTTGACCTTTGGAGATGAAAAAGTAGAGTCATTAGCACCTGATAAACATGCGGAATTTGAAAAGCTGTATTCTACATACGATACAATAAAGGGTAACTACTATGAAAAGATTGATCAAGACAAGCTGGTTGACGGGGCAATTAATGGAATGATTAAATCATTGGATGACCCTTACTCTGCATATATGGATAAAAAGGAAGCATCTAGTTTCCATGAGAGCATCTCTTCATCTTTTGAAGGAATCGGTGCAGAGATTCAGGAGCAGGATGGAAAAATCATGGTCGTCTCACCAATAAAAGGGTCCCCAGCAGAAAAAGCAGGGGTAAAACCGAATGATATCATTTTGAGTGTGAACGGTAAAAGCGTTGAAGGACTAAGCTCTTCTGAAGCTGTCCTGAAAATCAGGGGCAAAAAGGGTACGAAAGTGGATTTGTCCATCTCAAGAGCTGGTGAGTCGGAACCGATTGAGCTCACGATTAAACGTGATACAATTCCGATTGAAACAGTTTATGCGGAAATGCTTGATAATGGAGTTGCAAAAATTCAAGTGACCAGTTTTTCCGAACATACAGTCCAAGAGCTGAAAACGTCGCTTGAAGAGATGTCGAAGAAGGATATGAAGGGTCTGGTATTGGATTTGCGAGGAAATCCAGGGGGACTGCTTGACCAAGCAATAAAAATGGCAAGCCTGTTCATACCTAATGGGAAAGTGGTCCTTCAAGTTGAGGATCGCAGCGGGAAAAAAGAAGTCTATAAATCGAAGAATGATGGAGAGCTGAAGATACCGGTAGTCGTGTTGATTGATGATGGCAGTGCCAGCGCTTCTGAAATTGTTGCGGCCGCTGTCAGTGAATCTGCGGACATTCCTTTGATCGGTGTCAAATCATTTGGAAAAGGGACTGTGCAGACTGCCCAAGACTTTGATGATGGGTCTAACTTCAAATATACGGCAGCCAAATGGTTGACTCCTAAAGGCAATTGGATTCATAAGAAAGGGATCAAGCCGGATATTACTGTGAAGCTTCCTGATTATGCTAGCCTTCCGTACATTTCGCCTGATAAGGAATTGAAAGCATCTGATTCCTCCAGTGAAGTGAAAGCAGCCGAAGAGATGCTGAAGGTAGCAGGCCATGATCCTGGTAAGATAGATGGATTCTTTGATGAAGCAACTACAAATGCGGTAAAAGCGTTCCAAAGGGAACAAAAAATTAAAGAAACTGGTACCATCAAAGATGATACTACCGTGAAATTGATGCAGGTCATACGGGAAAAAATACTAAAAAACGACACACAAGTGAAAAAAGCGGTTGAAGTATTAAAGAAAGAAATCAAATAAATGGAAAAGCCTGTCAGCGATTATCGATGGCAGGCTTTTTTGTCGTTCAATGAATAGTATTCCAATATAAGGTAAAAGATATGGTTAATTTTCCGATGAGGTGAGGTAATGAAAGAAAAGGTACTGTTCATATATCTAATGGTCTGGATTCTGGCAGGTTGCACCTATGCGCCTTTACCCAAACAAAATGGAAATGCAGGTACGGAAAAAAAGATAACCAAAGAAGTGATCCAAGAAGGCGTGAAAACATTTCTGTTAATTGGTGTTGATTCTCGCGGGGAGGAAAAATCTCGATCAGATGCGATTATACTGGCAAAATACTTTCCAGAGCAGGAAAAACTAAAGCTGGCTTCCATTATGCGTGATAGTTATGTGAAAATCCCTGGGGATAAATCAGCATATAACAAAATAAATGCTGCTTATTATTATGGTGGAAAGGAGCTGCTAAAGAAAACCATTCAGGAAAACCTTGATGTCAAGGTCGATCATGTTGCAGTAATTGACTTTCAGGGATTTGTGAAGATGGTGGATTTGCTTGCCCCTGAGGGGGTAGTGGTGGATGTGGATCAGGAAATTATTGATGATATGAGTATTCAAGCAAGCGTTGGTAAAAATGTTTTACATGGTGAGGAAATATTGAAATATGTCCGTTTTAGACATGACGATGAAAGTGATTTTGGAAGGGTAGAGCGTCAACAGGAAGTATTGGTTCAATTAAAATCAGCGTTTATAAATCAAATCTCGTCCTTCGAAGGTATAGCGGCCCTTCCTAGTATAATCGAACAAGGACTTTCGTATTTAAATACTGATATTGGGGTGAAAACGATAATGGAAATGGGTCCAGAAGCCGTCTTCCATACACCGGACACCGTTGAAACTCTAAGGATCCCCGTAGAAGGAAGCTATAAAGATGAAATATATCCCCATATCGGAGCCGTGTTGGAAATGGACTATACTAAAAATAAGAAGGCACTTCAAGAATTTTTTACAAAATAAGAATAACTAATCATCATTTGTTATCGAAAACATCAATCGAAAGAAGTGATTTGTTCAAATCACTTAAATTATTTTATAATAGACCTCGCAAGAATATTACTATTTGATCTTCTTTTAAAAAACGAGAGGGATACTTAAATCCGTCTCGTCTTTTTATATCAATAAAATGACCTGGATCACTTAACAAAATGCGGAATGTTTTTTACAAAATCAGATCCAATGATGCCGTTTTCTGTAATGATGCCGGTAATTAGCTGATTCGGTGTAACGTCAAAGGCTGGATTGAATGTCTTCACGTTTTCCGGAGCGATCCGTACACCTTGAATGAAGGTGATTTCCGCTTCATCCCGTTCTTCGATCGGGATGGATGAGCCGGATTTGATAGAAAGGTCGAATGTGCTTGATGGAGCAGCCACATAAAAAGGGATACTAAAGTGCCTAGCTAATATGGCCAATCCCAATGTCCCGATTTTATTGGCTGTATCACCATTAGCCGCAATTCTGTCGGCCCCAACTATAATTCCATTGATCCGTTTCTGAAGAATCGTATGTGCAGCCATATTATCAGATATTAAGGTGACGTCAACCCCTGATTGCATCAGTTCCCAAGCAGTCAAACGCGCCCCTTGCAGGACAGGTCTGGTTTCACAAGCGTACACTTTTAGCGGAAAGCCCCTTTCTTTTGCAAGGTGGAAGGGAGCCAAGGCTGTTCCATAACGGGCTGTGGCAATCCCACCAGCGTTGCAATGCGTTAGGATGGAATCACCTTTAGCGAATAAGGATAAACCATGTTCCCCAATTTTCCTGCACATTTCTTCATCCTCAGTAAAGATGGCTTTGGCCTCCGTTACAAGTGCTTCCTTGGCAGCTGAAATGCTTTGTGCTGCTTGCAAGGTGCTTTCCATCCTCCGTAATGCCCAAAAAAGGTTGACCGCAGTAGGCCTGGAAGAGGCGAGCTTTTCAATATGCCCCGTTACATTCTTCTTGAATTCCCCTAATTCAGTGGTTGTTTCCTGTTTGGCACCAAGTGCAACGCCAAATGCTGCCGTCAGTCCGATTGCTGGGGCGCCGCGTACCTTTAATGTCAAAATGCTGTCGTATACATCATCAACTGAATGAAGTTCAATGAATTCAGTTAAGGAAGGCAGGGCCTGTTGATTTAATAATGTAATATGGGTATCATCCCATTGGACTGAATATGGTAAGGGTGCTAGTGTCGTCATGTACAGGTCTCCTTTTAAAGGGTTGAATAAAATGGAAGTGTATGGTTTTTCAACGCATCAATGACAGCTGGAACATCCAATTCTTCCCGTTTTTTAATTAAAAAAGCACCAATCTTCAATGTTGTCGTTTTCGCAGCGATCCTAGATTCTTTATCTTCAATGACATTTAGATCGGCAACATGGGAAAGGCCGATGGTTCGCCGAATCAGTTCGCATCCGGCAAAACCGAATGCGTCCCTTTTGAATTTAGCCAGTAAATAAGGTAGATAACCCTTCACATTGCGGAATGGGCTTATATTTTGGGTGTTCCATAGTTCAGTATATGCTTCTTCAAAGGCATTCCAAAATTGATGGAGGTGTGTGAAAATCTCTTCCTTTCCAGGGCCATTACGTGTGACTGCCTGAAAAAGAAGGTTGGCTGTGTATTGACCTAGGTCAAAACCAACTGGGCCATAAAAAGCAAATTCTGCATCAATAACCTTTGTTTCAGTTTCACTTGCAAATATACTTCCTGTATGTAAATCTCCATGAAGCAAGGATTCCTGCTCGGTTTCAAAGCTTTGTTTCAGCTTGGCGACTTCAAGTATCACATCTTGATCATTCCAAATACTTTTGGCGGCATCAGTCAATTCCACCTCGAAATCTCCGGGGAGCTCCTCGAAAAAAGGATCCGTGAAAATGTAGACTTCAGTGATTCTGCAAAGCTCCGGATTCGTGAAGTGTCGGGCCACTTCTTTTTTCGCAGAGGGTTCTAAATGATAATCGGATGTATAAAATGCCGTCTTCGCTACATACTCACCGATATGCTGTGAAAGCAATGGATATGGATCACCATCGATTAATCCTGTTCTAACGATTTTCAAGTGCGATAAATCTTCCATGACTGTGATCGCAAGCTGTTCATCCGAATAATAGACTTGCGGTACGAATTCGGGGCAATAGCTTTTGAAATGAATAAGTGCATTCGCTTCAATGGCAGCCCTTTTCAATGTCAGCGGCCAGCTTTCGCCAATTACCTTGGCATATGGGACAGCCTGTTTGATTATTATTCCTTTCTTTGTATCAGTTTCTGTAATATGAAAAACATAATTTAAGTTACCATCTCCGATTTCTTTACAGTTTAAACTGGCATCCGCATTGACCAACCCAAGTTTTTTTGCAAAGGTTATAGCTGTTTCGTTTGTCAATCTTTTAAAATTCGAATGGTTTTGAGTCATTTTTTTTCCTCCAGGTTCAAAATAAGAATAAAAAAGCCTCTTTCATATAGAAAGAGGCAGAAGTTTTGGCTTCGGACCTCTCATCTCCCAGAAAAATGAATTCTGGTGGAATTAGCACCGTGCTCTGTGGATTTTATAATCCGGCGGTGGATCCGCCCCATTTCACAATGGTATTACAGTCGGTTGCTGGGCTTCATAGGGCCTTTATCCCTCAGCCTGCTCTTGATAAGAGTATATGTATTCTGAAATTTTAATCTTCGGGAAAATAATATCAACTTTTTAAATAGTTTGTCAATGGGGAAATTAATAAAAGTCCGGCCGGCGATCTTCGAATACAGGTATTTTGTTACGTGCTTCCGTAACTTTAGTGAAGTCCAAGGTGCCTGTCAATAGTTCGTTTTCTTCTCCCGCTTCACTTACGATAACTCCCCATGGATCAATAATCAAGGAATGACCAGCAAATATATTATTGATATCCGAACCTGAACGATTAACGGCTACAACATAGGCTTGGTTCTCGATGGCACGACTAATCAATAAGGCTCTCCAGTGATCGAGTCTGGGCTTAGGCCATTCTGCGGTTACGAATAGAACTTCGGCACCTTGAACAGCATGGGCTCGCTGCCATTCAGGGAAGCGGATGTCATAACAAATGAATCCAGCACATATTTTTTCATCAAGAGTGAATAAACCTTCTTTTTCACCTGGCTGCAGGTAGCGATGTTCATCCATCAATTGAAATAAGTGAAGCTTATCATACTCTTTAATGAGTTTGCCATCCTTATTGATGATGATCATGGTGTTATAGAAACCCTTGCTCGTTTTTTTGGCAATGGAACCGCCTACGATGTGAATCTCGTGTTTCCTTGCCTGTGTTTTAAGGAATTCAATCGTTTTTTCCGCCTCTTGATCAGCAATCTCATTTAACCTGGTCAAGTCGTATCCAGTTGTCCAAAGCTCTGGTAAAATGACGATATCGGGTTCTGACCGTGCTGCTTCTTCCAACCATTGTTCCGCAACCTGAAAATTGATATCCGGTTGCCCGAATGCTATATCCATTTGAATACAAGCTATTTTCCACTTCATCGTTTAAAACCCCCACATGTAAAAAATGCTTTACAAGACTATGATAAACATATATCATTTGTGACTAGAATTTCAAGAAATTTCAGAGAAGGTGTATAAATGTTGCAATTCGAAAAATCCGGAAAGCTTCAGGACCTGCCAAAGCAGTTTTTTGCCTCACTTGTCGCAAAAGTCAATGCGATTACGGCGCAAGGACATGATGTCATTAATTTAGGCCAGGGAAATCCTGATCAACCGACGCCTGAACATATCGTGAAAAGTTTACAGACTGCCGCTGAAAGATCGATTAATCATAAATATTCACCATTCCGGGGACATCAATATTTAAAGGATGCCGCTGCCGTCTTTTATGAACGTGAATATGGAGTCAAGCTGGATCCAAATAGTGAAGTGGCAATTCTCTTTGGAGGAAAGGCAGGTCTTGTCGAACTGCCGCAGTGTTTATTAAATCCAGGTGATACGATCCTGGTTCCTGATCCCGGCTATCCGGATTATCTTTCAGGTGTAGTGTTAGCCCAGGCAAAAACCGAATTCATGCCCTTGACAGAAGAAAATGGTTTTCTTCCGAATTACAAAGTTATACATAAAGACGTGCTTGATAAAGCCAAAATGATGTTCTTGAACTATCCGAATAATCCCACTGGTGCTTCTGCAACTGAAAGTTTTTTTGATGAAACCGTCTCCCACGCAAGAGAGCATTCAATTTGTGTGGTCCACGATTTCGCTTATGGAGCGATAGGGTTCGACGGAAAAAAACCGACAAGCTTTCTCCAGGCAAAGGGAGCGAAGGATGTAGGAATAGAAATATACACACTATCGAAAACATACAATATGGCAGGGTGGAGAGTTGGCTTCGCAATGGGGAATAAAAGTGTCATAGAAGCTCTTGAACTATTACAAGACCATCTATATGTGAGTCTCTTCCCGGCGATACAGGAAGCAGCGGCAAGTGCATTGCTTGACTCGCAGAGCTGTGTAGAGGAATTAGTGAAGATGTATGAGGGGCGCAGGAATGTTTTCATTGAGGGATTAAGGGCAATCGGCTGGGAAGTCAAAGCTCCTGAAGCATCGTTTTTTGCCTGGCTCAAGGTACCAAAAGGTTTTACGTCAGAGAGTTTTGCAGACTATTTATTAACGCATGCCCACGTAGCTGTTGCCGCAGGGAATGGATTCGGTGAATTTGGCGAGGGTTACGTAAGGGTAGGGCTTCTGACTTCGGAAGAGCGGTTAAAAGAGGCTGTGGAACGAATTCGCACACTAAACTTGTTTTAACGAAGGATTGAGGTAACCAATCTATCTCACCGTTAAATGGTTAAAAACGTATTGACAAAGTATGGATTACCTGTCAGAATACAAAATAAATTCTAAATCTTTCGATACTTGTAACTATATATCAGCGTTTTCTTATTTTGAGCAGGTGGAGGGACTAGCCCTATGAAGCCCAGCAACCGACCGTAATTCCATTGTAAAATGGGGCGGAATTCTTCGCCGGATTTTCATGAAATCCACAAGGCACGGTGCTAATTCTTGCAGCCAATGGCTGGGAGATAAGAAGATGGCTTTTTAAAGCCTCTTCTTATATGAAGGGGCTTTTACCATTTAGAGCAATGCCAGGTTAATGACTTCGAGAGTTAACTAACGTGTAATAGGAGTGATCAGATGAGCGAGATAGTCGCTACTTATTTAATTCATGACTTTAATGGAAATCATGAGAAAAAAGCAGAGAGCATTGCCTTAGGTTTGACTGTGGGGACATGGACGGACCTGCCCCAATTGGTCCAGAAGCAACTGGAAAAGCATAAGGGACGTGTAGTATCCGTAACGCCACTATCTGAAGAAGAGAGGGCAAACGGCTACTTTAATCGTAAAGTGTACCGTTCGCTAATTAAAATTGCCTATCCGGCAGGGAATTTCTCTAATGATTTACCTGCAATCCTTACGACGGTCTTCGGCAAACTTTCATTGGACGGTGAAATAAAACTGATCGACCTGGATTTTGTCGGTGCTATTCAAAAAGCGTTCCCGGGACCGCAATTTGGCATTACAGGCATAAGGGAAAAGATTGAGGTATTTAACAGGCCCCTGGTGATGAGCATCTTTAAAGGTGTATTAGGAAGGGATCTAACCTTCCATAATGAGCAACTGAAGCAACAAGCGTTAGGAGGTGTCGACCTAGTTAAAGATGATGAGATTCTCTTTGACCAGGAACAGACTCCATTTTTCGATAGAATAAAAACGGGAAAAAGAATTTTGAATGAAGTCTTTGAAACCACTGGCCACCGAACTTTATATGCTGTCAATCTATCAGGGAAAACATTTGATTTATTGGATAAGGCGAAGCAAGCGGCTGAAGCAGGGGCAGATGCATTATTGTTCAACGTTCATACATATGGTTTGGATGTATTGCAAGCCTTGAGTGAACATGATCATATCAAACTACCGATCATGGCGCACCCCGCATATAGCGGGGCATTGGCAGCTTCATCATTTTATGGGATCGGCTATCCATTATTGCTTGGTAAATTAGTGAGGTTATCAGGAGCGGATTTATCCTTGTTCCCATCACCTTATGGAAATGTCGCACTTGAAAAAAAGGAAACATTAGCGATTGCTGAAGCTCTTACAAAAGATGAATTTTCATGGAAAAAGGCCTTCCCTGTACCTTCTGCAGGCATTCATCCCGGCATGGTTCCCGACCTGATCAAGGATTTTGGGCTGGACAGTGTCATTAATGCCGGAGGTGGAATTCATGGACACCCTGACGGAGCAGAGGGCGGTGCCAAGGCATTCCGTTCTGCTGTTGAAGCCGTACTCGCAGGAAAGGACCTATCAGAAGCGGCGGCTGAGGAAGAAGGACTAAAAAAAGCTCTTGTTTTATGGGGAGGATTGTAAGAAATAATGAAACCGATCATCTTTTGCGATTTCGATGGAACGATCACCAACACAGATAATATCATTTCTATCATGAAAAAATTTGCGCCTCCGGAGTGGGAAAAGTTGAAAGACGATGTCCTTGAGCAAAAAATCAGTATATCTTCAGGGGTCGGTGATATGTTTTCCTTGCTTGATAGTGGCTTGAAGGATGACATCATTCAATATGTATGCGAGACGGCCGGCATTCGTCCAGGATTTAATGAATTCGTTGAGTATACGAAAAAAGCCAATATCCCTTTATATATTGTAAGCGGGGGCATGGATTTTTTCATTGCACCTCTTTTAAATGATATCTTGCCAGCAGATTCCGTTTATTGCAACAATGCATTTTTTGATAAGGAAAAGATTTATATTGAGTGGCCACATGCTTGTGATGAGCAATGTAATAATGATTGCGGTTGCTGTAAGCCATCAATTATGAGGAAAATTACGGGTCCGGAAGATTTTAAACTCGTTATTGGAGATTCAGTAACGGATTTTGAAGCGGCAAAACAGGCCGATTTTGTCATAGCCCGTGACATGCTGCTTGAGAATTGTGATAGAGAAGGGATTTCTCATCAAGGTTTTGAGACGTTTTATGATGTAATTGATATTTTAAAGCGGCGGGAGGAGGTAAAGGCGTGAACACACATACTGAAGAATGGCTGGAGCTAGCCGATATTAAAGCTGAACTGGCCCAAAGGGATTGGTTTATGGGAACAAGCGGGAACTTGTCCATCCGCGAGCCCAAAAGTCCTTTCTTTTATATTTCGGCAAGCGGTAAGGATAAAAGGAAGCAATCGGATTCGGACTTTTTATTGGTGGATTTAAAAGGAAAACCAGTTGAAGAAACGGAGCTAAGGCCATCGGCCGAAACTTTGCTTCATACCGTTATTTACGGGAAAACCAATGCGAACTGTGTACTCCATGTCCATACAGTTGAAAATAATGTGATATCCGAATTGTACGGAGATGAAGGTCAAGTTTCTTTTCATAATCATGAAATCATAAAAGCGACCGGACGGTGGGATGAAGATTCAGAGCTTCGGATTCCAATAATTTATAATCACGCTGACATTCAACAGTTATCCGATAAGTTCAAGCAACATGTCGAAGAAGACTCTGGCGCCGTGCTGATCCGTAATCATGGAATTACGGTTTGGGGTATAAGCGGACTAGAAGCAAAAAGTATACTTGAAGCTTGCGAATTTTTATTTCAATATCAACTGTTGCTTAATCAACAAAAGGCGTTTGCAGGTTCTTTAAGATAGGCTCTTTTCGTAAAGATTGTTGTTTTTAAAACGAAACTATTTAAGGTTGATTGGAGCGGAAGTGCGAGACTCCTGCGGGAGCAGCGGGACAGGTGAGACCCCACAGGCGTTTACGCCGAGGAGGCTCACCGCCCGCCCCGCGGAAAGCGAGCATCTGGAGGGGAAATCAACCACAACTCACTACCTGGTAAATAGCAACAAAGTATGTGAAAACAGCCTTAAGATAAAAGATCCTAGAGGAGGATGAATGATGGCGATGATTAGGTTCCATGAAACAAACGAGGTTATTGAAAACGGTGAACAGGTAAAAGGCTTTTTAGAAACACAAGGGGTTATTTATGAACAATGGGACATTTCGAAATTACCGGCCCATCTTATGGAAAAATACGATCTGACAGATGCTGACAAAGAGGAAATCCTTTTAACTTTCAAATCTGAGATAGCGGAAATTTCCGAAAGAAGAGGCTATAAAGCTCAAGATATCATCACATTATCCGATGCAAATCCAAACTTGGATCAAATGCTTGAAAACTTTAAGCAGGAACACCACCATGAAGATGATGAAGTGCGTTTCATAGCAGGCGGAACCAGTATTTTTGCGATTGAGGGCAGCGATAAGCAGTGGTTTGATGTACGGCTTAATCCAGGAGATCTTATAAGTGTACCAGAATCCACACGGCATTATTTCACGCTGGCAGAAGATAGAAAAACTGTAGCTGTCCGTATTTTCGTTACAGCGGCAGGATGGGTGCCGATTTACGAAAAAGACGAAGTTCAAGCATGAATCATTGTCGAAAAACCAGCTTACGGGCTGGTTTTTTTATGTGGTTCGGGCAAGTGCTTTTAAAAGATAAGTATGATAAAATTTAACGGAATCGAATTTTACAGGATCATGGGAGCAGATACAAATGAAAACAACCGAAGTTTACATATTAGGAGGATTTCTCGGCAGCGGGAAAACGACGCTTCTACGAAATATATTAAAACAGGAAAGTGAAGCAAATAGGAAAGTGGCCGTCCTTTTGAATGAGCTCGGCAGTGTATCGGTGGACAGCGGCCTGATTGGTGATGAAGTGCCATTGAAGGAGTTGTTTGACGGGTGCATTTGCTGCACCATTCAGGATAAGCTGGAGGTTCAGCTTCATGAATTGCTAACTGAAAACAACCTTGACGCCGTATATATTGAAACGACGGGCGCAGCCCATCCAGTTGAAGTATTGGATGGCATCATGTCGCCGCTTTTCGCCAAAAGACTGGATTATAAAGGGATTATAACGGTCGTCGATTTACTACGGTGGCGCGATCGGGAAGAACTGTCTCCGCAGCTTCGGCAGTTGCTTGCTGAGCAAATCCACCATGCGGATTTCATATTATTGAATAAAGTGGACCTTGTAAGTGAGATGGAGGCCGCACAGCTGATATATTCGATACAGGCGCTTAACACCGATGCTGTTTGTTTATTGACGGAGTATGCGGCCATTTCCTTGATATCGTTGCAGCAGATGCAAAGAAAACGGCAAAATGGCCATCAAAAGCTTGATGTACACGACCATTTGCATTTAACTGCAGTGGTCCACACATTTGAGGGTGCCGTGGCACAAACTGACTTTGAAGATTGGCTTAGGGGCCTTCCGGAAACGGTCTATCGAATGAAAGGATACATTTCCTTTACACATTCACAACTCCCCCATTTATTCCAATACTCATACGGAATGCCGATGTATATGAATGAAATGATGAAAATGCCATTGAATATCGTCATTATCGGTGAAAAGTTGGATAGGGAAATTATCATCGGCCAGTTGAAGGCTTTGGAAGCGAAAGCGGCCCAATAAACGTCTGCCGTCCATTAAAGAGAAACATAAAAGGAGACTTTCTTATCAAGGAGGCGGTAATATTGCCATGGAATAAGAATGATTATCCGAATTCGATGAAAAATCTAGATGAAGATTTAGGGAAAAGGCCATTGAAATCGAGAATGCATTATTGGATGATGGATATGGGGATGGAAAAGTCATTCCAATTGCCATAGACCGCAGCTAAAATGTCGGTGGGAAAAGATTGAAAAAATGGTCAGACCATAAATGGGTCTGACCATTTTCATTGTTGCAATCCAAAGGCGGCAAATGTCTTTTCGTCTTCAATTAATCCGCAAGCAGCACATTGCACCCGAATTTCTGGACCATTATATGCTAGATGGAAGGGCTGAAGCGAATCGTTCGAATATTGTTCAACGATCTCACCGGATTGCGGATCCTTTTTAATGGGGGTTGATACTTGCTTAATGAGATTGAAGCGAGATTTATTTGTCCGGCAATTCGGACAGCGGTATACTTGAGACAATTTACTCACTCCTTTTTTTGAATTTTTTATTGCGTAATCGTAATATTAAGTTAGTCTTTACAAACTTGATTAATAATATGTATAAATTAGTGATGGATGGAAGGGATAATATGAAAGATAATGTCAGGCAAGAAGCAGTACTAGAGGCTTATTTAAGTTTATGGAATAATCGTAAGGTGCCGGATGGAGGTGGAAGGGAAGTATTATCGGAACTCATTCGCCGCGAGCTTTTAGATGAAAATGCACACCCCCGTGCCCGGAAACCAGTACTGGAAAAGTTTTACCTCTGTATTAAACGCGTGATGGGTTCTGCGCTTTCAGAAGAAATGAAAAACGCGATCGTCATATCCTATGTCACTGAATTGGAAAGGTTATGATTCCGGTTGTGATACGGATGCTTGTTTAGAGAATATTCTTTTCCGCTTCATACTTTTTTCACAAATCATTGTTAAAATTTTTAAAAAATAGATATTTAATGAATAAGGAGCTTAAAATATGAAGTGGGGCATTGGGCTTTTTCTTGCCATCTTACTGCTTACTGGGTGTAATGGCAGTAATACATTTACAAAAATAAATAAAAGTAAATCTTTCTTGGCGACAGTCAATATCAAGGATACCTCCCTGACTTTCATAGATGAAAACTATCATCCATTTGCCAAATGGGATATTTCAGAACCATTTACCGGAGCCCTGCTCCTGGCAGACAAAGATACTATCCTGCTTTATGGAAAGGATATGGAGAAAGTCCAAGTGTACTCTTTATCAGAAGGAAAACTGATAAACAGTTGGGAAATTGGGAAAGGGATCGTCAATATGCAGTTATTACATGATGGAAAAAGCATCGTGGCAGTCAATCAATCGAATCACTCCATTTATTTTTTAAATGATGAAGGTGAGGAACAGGATATAGTCAGTGTCGGTAAAAGCCCTTTGACCGTTCTTCAGGGTGTGCAAGCGAATCGCTTGTATGTAATTAATTTTGGGGATACCAAGTGTTCAGTGATAAATCTTGAAACGAAAAAGGTTGAATTCGAATTTCCCATACATAGTTCCAGCACTGGCTCATTATTGAGGGAAGAAAAGGATGAAATATGGATCGGAGGACACGGTCATGGAGATCAAGTGGAAGAAGATCTATATATTTATTCGGCAAAAACGGGAGAGTTGAAGAAAAAGTTGAAGGCTCCCACCATGCCGATAAAGTTCCTGGAGAATGCTGAAGGCATTTTTGTCCTTAGTCATGGCACAAGCTCCTTATATAAATTGAATGATCAATATGAGGAAGTGAAAAGCAAGGTGGTCGGCGTCAACCCTTTTGAAATGGCGAACTTTAACGAAGATGTGGTCGTAGCTGGATATGATAGTGATGAAGTGTATGTAGTGGATGCTGGAACAGTCGATGTTAAAAAAACGATCAAAGTCGGCGAAGGTCCATTCCAATTGATGTTGAGGGAGTAGTTGACATGCATGTTTACACCATTTTAGTCGTGGATGATGAAGAGGATATGCGGAATCTAGTTGAAATGTATTTGCTGAACTCAGGTTATCGATGCCTTCAAGCTGAGAATGGAAAAGAAGCCATTAGTATGGTTGAAACACATGAAGTGGATTTAATCCTACTGGATATCATGATGCCAGGTATGGATGGTTTCTCGGTATGTGAAAAGATTCGTGATAATTGGGAGATCCCTGTAATATTTGTCAGTGCGAAAGGTGAAGAGTGGGATATGGTGAAAGGGCTGAAGCTCGGCGGGGACGATTATATCGTCAAACCGTTCAATCCAGGAGAATTAGTCGCTAGGGTCGAAGCGGTATTGCGAAGGACAGGCAAACTATCATTGAAAGAAGAGGATCTAAACCAAGTGCGATTCGGTAAAATTAGCTTAAACTTACAATCCAGAACGGTTTTGGTGGAAGGGACCCCTATCAATTTAACCTTGAAAGAATTCGAGTTGCTCTTATTCCTCATGCGTCATAAAAGTCAGGCACTTAGCCGTGAACAACTGCTTGAAAATGTATGGAGCGGGGAGTATGGGGGGTCTTTACGTACCGTGGATACCCATATCAAAACTTTACGAATGAAATTAAGCGCGGCCGATTACATTCAAACCGTCTGGGGAATCGGGTATAAGATAGAGGAAAAGAAATGATTAATAAATGGAAGTCCCTCTCTTTTAAATTATGGCTTACCATCATCACCGCCATCATCCTGTCCGTGCTGTTCGCTTACTCCCTTTCCCAATATTATTATAAAAATCTTTATGTGGAGAAGCTTAAAACAGATTTAGTCAATGAAGCGTCATTGCTTGGTGAGGATTATACCGGCGGTGAAATTAGTGAAGACTTCAAGCAAAAAGTTGAATGGTTTAACAGTAAGAATGACAGCGAGGTCTTTGTCGTCAGCAATCCCAGGGAATTGAGTGCCTGTCTCCCTTTTGAAATCAATTATGACACCCTCATTTCTGAAGAAGAACGGCAAATGCTTTTAGACGGGAAAGCCGTTGAAAAAGAGGGGTACGAGAAAAGGTTTGAAAAGAACATCGTAGCGGCCATCATACCCCTGATTGACGGAGATCGCCTCGAAGGCATCATCTATACGTATATTCCAGTGGATTCTATTACGGTCTTGCTTAAGGAATTTGCTGCAAAGTGGATGGCAGCGGTTCTTTTATTCTTGATTGTCGCGATTTTTTTTACTACGAAATGGTTGAAAAAGTTAATCAGTCCTATCAAGGATATCGAGTCTGCTGCCCATCGAGTCTCAGAGGGCAATTATGACATACAGGTTCAGGTAAGGAGTCATGATGAAATAGGTAAATTGGCACAAGCCTTTAATGATATGGCTAACTCCATCCATTTGGAAGAAGAAAGAAAAAAAGAGTTTCTTGAAAATGTTGCACATGAGCTTAGAACCCCGCTTAGTTATGTAAAGGGATACACGCAGGCCATTTTGGATGGTGTAGTGAAAAATGATGAAGAGGAACGTAAATACCTTCAACTCATTTCAAGGGAAGCTCTTAGGCTGCAGCGGCTTGTAGGAGATTTGATGGATTTATCAAAAATGGATAGTGATCCACTCATGTTATTTAAAACCCCGATTGCCCTTGCTCAATTTATTGAAGATGTTCTAGTGATTTATGAACCTATAATAAAAGAAAAGCAATTGAACTTGAAAATCGATCTGGATCCGGACCCGATTATTATTGGGGATGAAGGCAGGATGGAACAAATCTTACATAACATTTTTGACAATGCCATTCAGTATACGGAGCCTGGAGGATCAATCAATATTACCTTGATTCAGCATAAAGAAAATTGCGAACTGGTGGTTACTGACACGGGTAATGGGATTCCTGAAGCGGATCTACCATATGTAATGAATCGCTTTTACCGGGTGAACAAAGCACGCAGCCGTTTTGATGGCGGGTCAGGGCTTGGGCTGTCCATCGTCAAAAAATTGGTGGAATTGCAAAATGGCAATATCGAAATAGAAAGTAAAGAAAAAATAGGAACAAAAGTCAGGGTAGTGCTACCTATAATAGGAGAAGAATTGAATTCATAAAAAGGGGATACGTTCAAAAATGAAAAGAATCATGTTATTTTGCATGGCATTAATTTTATTGGCTGGATGCGGCAAGGAAGAGGAAATTCCGAAAATGTTGAATGTCGATTTAGCTGTCAATCCAATTCATGGAAAAGTGGATGAGCCTGTGAAGTTTCAGGCAAAAGTGACCTATGGGGATGAAGAAGTGAAAGATGCGGATGATGTCAGCTTTGAAATTTGGCTTGCAAATAGCAAAGACCATGAAAAGATTCCTGCAAAACATAAAGAAAACGGCATTTATGAATTGGAAAAGACTTTTGAAGAAGAAGGAACCTATTATGTATATGCCCACGTAACAGCAAGGGATATGCACAACATGCCAAAGGAGAAATTCGTCATAGGCAAACCAAGCCCTCCTGAACAAAATGGTGGAAAAAAGGATATGGACGAGATGAATGATGATGAAATGAAATGATGAATGCAAAATCCAAACCAAAACAATTCGGTGGAATCCGGATTGTTTTTTTATTTGTAAAATCCTCATGGGGGATAGGGGTGAATGATGAAGTCTAATGTCGAATTTAAAACGAAAAAAATGTAACATAAAAGTAATGAAAGTCATAATAAGTAGCTTGGAAACGATATGTCAACGAAAAGTTATTAGTATTCCATGGAAATGGTTCTATGTAACTACCATTGACAAGGAATGGCTAGAAAAATATGGGTATTTATACTACTTACAGAAACATAGATAGTTAAAGCATTTTTGCAAGACTTCTCTGAAACTTGGATAAAAATATTTTCTCATTCGCCTCCTGTGAATTTGATGGAAATTGATGGTGCATATATTACGAAAAATGCATGATATGATAATTCCAGAAGCAAAACACAACACAAAATGAACATCACAGGAGGAAATACGAATGAAAAAGAAAATGTTTATGTCAGCAGCAGCAGCTGCAGCTATTATATTCACAGGAGTAGGAGTTAACCAAGCAGAAGCAGCCAACTGTGATACTGTAAAACAAGTAACTTATCAAACTATGAATAAAGAGGATATGCAAAATGTCCTTGACCAATACTTAGCTAAATACAATTTCACATTACCTGCAGCGCAGGCTCAACAAACACCAGTTCAAACACCAGTTCAAGAAGTTGGAACAACGAACCAAGCAAAACCTGAAGCAAAACCTGAAGCAAAACCTGAAGCACCAGAAGTAACACCTGATAAATCTACTGATAAAAAAGCAGAGACAAGCTCTGAATTAAGTGCTTATGAACAAGAAGTTGTTAAATTAACTAATGCAGAACGTGAAAAACAAGGTTTGGCAGCACTTAAAATCGACACTAAGTTGAGCAAAGTTGCCCGTATCAAGTCTCAAGACATGAAAGATAAAAATTACTTTGATCACAATAGCCCAACTTACGGCTCACCATTCGATATGATGAAACAATTCGGAATCAGCTATACATCAGCTGGCGAAAACATCGCACAAGGTCAACAAACACCTGAAGAAGTGGTACAAGCTTGGATGAATAGCGAAGGACACCGTGAAAACATCATGAATCCTAGCTTTACTCATATTGGAGTAGGTTACGTAGCATCTGGTAACTACTGGACTCAACAATTCATCGGAAAATAATAGATTAATAGAAGAGTGCATCCCATTAACATGGGGTGTGCTTTTTTTGCACGCAATTGATCAATTACTTCTAATGGAATGGCATGATTTGTGCCATTGATTTTTGTAATGTGCCGAAATCTAATTGTATGGACTGATGGTTGTTGGCAACAAGAGAAAGAAGGACCGCACCAGAAAATTAGTGTGGTCCCGTTGAAGCCAATCAAATCTCGGATACATCGATTTCTGAATACTGGGTATTGAAACTTTTTTGAAGGCGTATTTCCAATGTTGATTCTTTATATTGGGCGGATGCCCCTTTTTTCTTAACAAGAGCGGGAAGTGTTATGACATGCCGATCTGACTCCTCTGGAATCCCCTCGATGATGGATTGGTTAGAGGTATGGTAAAGTTTCATTTTCTTTAGCCAAGATTCATCTTCTATGGGAATTCTTACAAAGACATTTAAATGGGTTTCAAAAACATCTGCATGTAAAGGATGTTCAGATTTGGCATTTTCTTTTTGTGCCCCGCCTTCACTATGGTTCATCATACCTTGCATATTGTCAGGGATGACCTGTGAAAATACCTTTTCAATGAACGATTGTACATCACTTTGCTGCATATTTTTCATGAAGTCCTTTTGGTTCAGGTTATTTTTTAAAGAAAAAAGTGAATTCCAGGGAAACATATTGAATTCCTCTCTCCTGCTTATTGGCTGACAGGTTTATTTCTTATATTTTATGCAGGCTAAAGCCTATAGGTTCGTTTTTATAATTACTAAATTATAGAAAACGGGTCAAACTTATGTATAATTAAGTAAAATCCATTAGATAAAGAGGGTAATCCTGTGGATGAAAAAGTAGCTTTTATTACTGGTGGAGCAACGGGAATCGGCAAAAGGATGGCAATTTCACTTGCGGATAATGGCATGTCCATTATCATTACTTATCGAAAAAGTAACAAGGCAGCCTTAGCATTAGTGGATGAATTGCAGGAAAAGTACAATGTAAAGGCACTTGCGATTCAAGGTGACTCGTCGAGTGAGAAAGATTGCCGAAATATTTTGCAGTTGGTCTTGGAGGCTTTTGGCCATGTTGATATCTTCATTCATAACGCAGGGCCTTATATGCATGATCGCAAGCCCATGACTGAATATGGCAGTGATGAATGGAAGTACATCATGGATGGAAATTTAAATGGTTTTTTCTATTTTGCCAAGGAGCTTATTCCGCAAATGCGCAGTAGAAGATGGGGCAGAGTCATCACTTTAGGGTTTGAGAGGTGTGAAACTGCACCAGGCTGGATATATCGTTCTGCTTTTGCCGCTGCAAAGAGCGGGTTGACCTCCTTAACTAGAACTTTAGCTGCCGAAGAAGCTAAACATGGGATCACCGTGAATATGGTCTGTCCTGGAGATATCATAGGTGATTGGAAAGAAGAGGAAATTAGGGTCGCAAGAGGAGAAAAGGATGATACGGTTCCAGTCGGAAGACCAGGTACAGGGGAGGATATAGCGAGGGTCATCACGTTCCTATGTGATGAAAAATCAGATTTCATTACCGGTAGCGTCATACCGGTAACAGGAGCTAAGGATGTTCTTGGGAAATTATATAAAGCCTAGTGGTTTAGGGTAAAAAGGTGGGGCCGGTGTAATCCAGCCCCACTCTTTTTTATGCCATTCTTTTATACTTTACTTGCTGTATGAACCTTAAACGAGCAGCCAACCCTATCGCTCCGAGGGCCAAGCCGGAAATTAAGCCGATCCAATACCCAAAGGCTCCCATATCCGTATACTGTGCAAAGAAATAGCCAATGGGAAGCCCAAGAATCCAATATGAGACAAGGGACATCGCAAACGTGACATTTACATCTTTATATCCACGCAATATACCCTGTATAGGTGCCTGCAGGGCATCTGATATCTGAAAGAAGATGGCATAGATTAAAAAATGTGATGTCAGCATCATTACCTCATGATCTTTAGTGTAAACAGAGGCGACAGGTTCGCGGAAGAGGAATAGGATGGTCGACAAAACGAGCGACATCGTCAATGCCATCGAGATGCCAATCCAGCTGTACTCTTTGGCATCTTTATAACGGGATGCCCCAATTTCGAATCCAATGACGATCGTCAATGCCATGGATATACTTAGCGGCATCATATAAAGCAGTGACGCAAAATTCATGGCAATCTGATGCGAAGCAATTGTCACGGTATCATACTTACTCATCAAAAGGGTAACGGCCGAAAAAATGCTAGTTTCAAAAAAGATGGCCAGACCGATAGGAACCCCAATCAATAATAGGGCACGCCATTCTTTCCAGGAAACCCGGAAAAATTCATTGAAGACCTTATATGTCGAAAATGGGTTGATTTTCACCACTACAATGATGGCAACCAGTGCAATTAACCAATAAGTAATGGCAGTAGCGTATCCGGAACCGACTCCTCCAAGTTCCGGGAATCCAAACTTCCCGTATATGAACAGGTAATTAAATATGACGTTAATTGGAAGTGCACACAAGGTAATGATCATGGAGATCCTCGTCTGCCCGAGTGCATCTATGAATGACCTCAACGCATTATAAACGAATAAAGGAATGATCCCGATAGAAAGGGCGATCAAATAATCATGCGCCACCCGGTGGACATTATCTTCAAGATCCATGGCATTCAATATGGGATTCAATGAAAACGCCCCAATGATTAAAATGACCAAGGCTAAAGCGACAGCTAAATAAATGGCCTGCATCACAGAATAGGAAACGGATTTGGACTGCCTGGAACCAACGAGCTGTGAAACCACCGGCGTTAAGGCAATCAATATCCCACTTAGCCCCGTGTACACGGGTGTCCAAAGCGAACTGCCGATCGAGACGCCGGCAACGTCCTGCGTACTGTATTGCCCTGACATCATTACATCAAAAAAAGTCATGGCATATAGGCCGATTTGAGTTATCAGGATAGGTATCAATATATAAAATAACATACGGATCTTTTGCGATTTAGTATAGGTCTGGTTCATCAAAGTACCTCAATATAAATATTTGAAATTTTCAACACAATGAAAGAATTATATCACAGAAGCGCGTGATGTTTTAAGCTTTTATTTGAAGTTGAAAAAGACTTGCCGTTTTAGGGCAAGTCTTTTTGTCAGTCGCGCATGGATTCAAAATCATTCATGGCTTCTATATTTGATTCTTTTTGAAGAATGAAAGCCTGGGAAGGGATGGCAATTTGCACATCTTCCTGCTCTAATATCTCCATTATTTTAAAGTTCACATCTTCTTTAATTGATAAATATCCTCCAAAGTCAGTCGCATTCGTGAAGAAATAGAGGTAAAGGTTGAAGCCGGAATGACTAAACTCATCAAACTTAACAAGAATCGTTTCCGGATGTACTTCTGAATGATCAATCAGCATTTTTTCTATGTTTCTAATGACATTTTCCAATTTTTCTTTTGGCGTTGTAACATTCACATCCAAATGGAAGGCAATCTGTCTTTTACCCATCTTTGACCAGTTAATGATCGGTTCATTCGAAAGGGTCGCATTTGGAACCGTAACTAAAGCTTGGGCGAAAGTCCGAACTTTGGTGCTTCGGAATGTGATGTCTTCAATGGTTCCCTCAACACTTGGAGTTTTGATCCAATCCCCTATTGTAAAAGGTTTTTCGGTGACGATGACGATACCCCCGAAAAAATTGCTGACGGTATCTTTAGCAGCAAGAGCGAAAGCCAATCCACCCAAACCAAGCCCTGCAACAAATCCATCGACATTAAAACCCCATTCCTCCGCAATAATGGAGGCACCAAAAGCAATGATGATTAACTTTATGATTTTCGTAAAGAACGGCATGACGATTTGATCGACTTCAAGTCCAAATTTACTTACTAATTTCGGAAATAAAATAGTTAAGATCGAACTGATATTGAAAATCGTCCAAAAGAATAAGAAGACAAAAAATGATCTGTATATTTTCAATCTTAATTCAGTCGAAGGCGAGTCAAGCGGGAAATAGTGCATCGAAATAATAACACCAATCAAAACGATAAGCAATCTTACCGGCTGTTCGATAGCGAGCATTAAGTTGGCCGCAAATTCAACTTTACGTTTTTCTGCCATTCGAAGAAAGAATTTGAATATATATTTAGTAAATACTTTCCGAAGCAAAAGGAAGATTAGAAAAATACCTATGGAAATTCCTAATTGGGTCCAGGCTTCGATTCCATCAAATTGATGGAGAGATTCAGAAACTTCTTGCAATGTATTACTCCTCCAATGTATCTTGTAGTATTGTAGAATACTAAGATTATAATATATTCATGTTAAAAAAGGAAAAAATAATCGATAATTACATTCATCATGGTATTTTAAGGTCCACTTACTGCTTTTTCAAGTTATTAATGGCATGGATATATGGTAATATGGATGCAAAGTGATTTTTTAAGTTTGGAAGGTGGAAATATTGACTAAGAAAATAGTATTTACCGGAGGCGGTTCTGCCGGTCATGTATCTGTTAATGCAGCAATCATCCCGGAATTTTTAGAGCATGATTGGGATGTTACTTATATTGGTTCAAAAAAAGGCATTGAAAAAAATATCATCGAAAAGGAATTTCCCGAGGTCCGTTATGAAACGATTTCAGTCGGGAAATTCCGACGTTATCTTTCTGTTGAAAATATGAAAGACCCTTTCCGGGTCATAAAAGGGATTTTTGATGCACGAAAAATCCTAAAAAAGACCAAGCCGGATTTCATTTTCTCTAAAGGTGGATTCGTATCCGTTCCGGTCGTTTTGGCAGGCAGAATGCTGAGAATTCCGATTGCAATCCATGAATCGGATTATACACCTGGACTGGCCAATAAAATTGCCATGCCACTTGCATCGAAGATTTTCACTACCTTCCAGGAAACGGAAAAAGATCTTCCGAAGGAGAAGGCCATGTATCTAGGAGCTGTATTGCGCGATGGGATTTTTACGGGAAATCCTTCCGCTGGAAAGGCATTTTGTGGATTCACGAATAACAAACCGGTTTTACTCGTTATGGGCGGTAGCCTAGGGGCTGTAAAAATCAATAACTTGATTACAGATAACCTTGATTCCCTACTAAAGGAATACCAAATTATTCACATTTGTGGTAAGGGAAATGTGAAAAACGAATTGAAACAAAGGGGATATGCTCCCTTTGAATTCGTACATGAAGAATTATTCGATCTATTGGCTGCTGCTGATGTCGTCGTATCAAGGGCAGGTTCAAATTCAATATTTGAATTCCTAGGTTTACAAAAGCCTATGTTGCTTATCCCTCTAAGTGCCAATGCATCCCGTGGAGATCAAATCTTAAATGCTTCAAGCTTTGAAAAACAGGGATTTTGTAAAGTCATTCAAGAAGAGGATCTAAATGAGGGGATTTTTCATGCTACATTAGCGGATTTAGTGAATCAATCGGAAGGTTATCAGGAGAAAATGCGTCAAAAACGCCCATTCAAAACGGCAGCGGAAATGTATGAATTATTACTTGAAGTAATGACTGCAAAAAAATAAGTATCAATCCCCTCATTGAAGCATATCTTTTTCGAACAGAGGAGGGGGTAGAATGGCTTATGAATATTCTAAAGGATGGTTCATTCAGCAATTAAAAGCCGCAGGGATTAACTATCATCCAATCGAGAAAAAAAAGCTGGAGCTGTATAAATCATATATTCTAAGACGTTTATATGAAGACCTGCAAAAGGATAAATCATAAAAGAACCGCAACGTCATTGACGTTGCGGTTCTTTTATAGGAAATGACTTATAAACGGAAAGAAACAGGAAATGAGGATACCTGCAATAGCCATTGCCGCACCTGCGACTGCCCCGGTAAACTCACTTTCCTGAGCGGCTTGAGCCGTTCCAAGGCCATGAGCGATCGTACCATATGCGATACCACGCGCAAAGGGCATCGTAATGTTTAATTTATCCATCATTTTTGGAGCGATCATCGTACCCAGCACCCCAGTCAAAATGACGAAGGCTGCTGAAATATTAGAATTACCACCATAAAGTTCCGTGATTTCTACTGCGATTGGCACTGTAATTGATTTAACCGCCAATCCTTGGAGTATGAATTGCGGAAGTGAAAATGCTTTAGCAATGGCTAAGGCAATGATCAATGTGACCATAAGACCAAAAATCATGCCGCTGATTGCCGGCATTGCATATTTAACGATTATCTTCCTGTTTTTATAAAGTGGTACGGCCAAAGCAACGGTAGCTGGCCCCAAGAAATAGGTGATGATGTCTTTTCCCGGTGAATAATCTTCGAAGTTCAAACCGCTGATCAGCAGTACGAGAATAATTGTAACCGTACTGAAAAATACGGGCGTAGTAAAAGGTGATGGATGTTTAGCATATATTTTCCTTCCTATGTAATAGGAAAGGATGGTTATCAAGATGCTATATGTTGTGATGAGCGCTGTCATGCCGCTTAACCTCTCCTCTATTGGATAACTTTTGAACAGCCCAAGCCGAAACGATGAATCCAAATATCAGGCTGACTCCCAATGTAAGTGCCAATGGCAAACCAAATTCAATGAAAAGCCATCCCATGGTCATTAAACTGATTGAAATTGGAATGAAGAAAAAGGCTAGGTGCTTTACCAAAAATCCTGAAGTAAGATCGATCCACTCAACTTTTATAACCTTCATCTGTAATAAACTGAATAACAGAATCATGCCGATGACGTTGCCTGGAATAGGTAAATGAAGTAAAGTGGCTAAATAATAGCCGAGCTTGCAAATGATGAGCAGCATGATAAGCTGCACGATAAAAGCAAATGTTTTTTTCATGATTAGGTCCTTTCAATGACTCTTTGAATATATTTTTGAATGGGTCAATTGTATTCATTATAAAAAAATATCCCTGAAATGAATAGGGAATTGTAGTAATCTTTCCTAAACATCCTGTGAAAATGGAAAAAAGAGCTTTCCAATATTGGAAGCTCCTGACCATTATATGAAAAGATAAACAAAGCCATCTTAAAATGCTTTTCGTTTTATGCTTCAAGTAACTGTTGTTCGTCATCATCATGCTGTCTAAGGATATGAAAGGTGTATAAATCTTTCGGGATTTCATACAAATCGAAGATATCTCCTTCATGATTGATCTGATCATAGAGGGACTTTCTTGTTTCGTTGGCATTAACAGCATAGGGAAGCTTTTCCGCGGCTTTAATCGAGCGAATATTTTTTTTGCGAATACGCATGAATACTGTTTCCAAACCGAGCTCGAAAAAAAGCTCTTTAAAGAAAGCGTCCTTTGCAATGGCATTATACCCTTTCCCGTGAAAAGGCTTGCCAAGCCATGTGCCTAAGAAACCTGCACCATCTTCAATATCGTATAAAGAAATACAACCGATGGGATTTTCCCATTCATCCAAGATTGTTCGTGAAATGAGTTCCCCAGAATCTTCTGCCTCGATCGTTTGCTTAGTAATGAAAACATATTCTTCATATGAATCTACTTTATGGCGCACGAAAGGGAAGACATCTGGATGCGTCATTTGTTCATAAAGAGAAAAACAATCTGTGAAATCTCTCTTTTTTAACATTTCCGTCCCTCCGTTTGAGGGCAGTTCTTATGCGTAGTCGCTGCCCACCCTCGAAATTTTTTAAGTCGTTCATCAAAAAATTTCGGGGTGGGAATCGAACCCACTAGAACCGGAAACCGGTGGCGCACCATTTGCCTTCCCTATTTTTATTGTCAGAAATTATACAAATCAAAAGACCCTTACGAAGGTATAATACTAAAAAAAAATCGGTTTGGGAATAGGTTTTTTGCCTTTTTTTTTCGTCAAATTTCAACTTTTTTATGAAGGGTGAAATTTGAAGGCAAACGCTTGCTTTTTTTCATGAAAAACTGATTTCTTCGCCCGATTTTTCAAGGGTAACTTGATGCTTCCTTTAAAACTTCCCTGTGAATTGCATGAATAAAATGATTGCCCCGAGGGCCCATACATAAATGGAGAATATTTTCAGTGAACGCTTTTTTAAGAAATCGATCATCCATACTACAGCAATATAACCAAAGATTGCTGCGGCTAGGGTACCAACGAAAAGCGCAGTGACTGGAAGCCGTTGAACTTCTCCTGTAATTATTGGTTTCATCTGAAATACAATGCCCCCCGTAATGGCTGGAATTGAAAGCAAGAAGGAAAAATAAGCTGCCGTGGCCCTATCAAGCCTGCAGAAGAGCCCTGCGGCTATCGTTAGGCCGGAACGCGAAAGAGCAGGCATGATGGCAGCAGCTTGGAAAGTACCGATGATCAGGGCATCCTTAATGGAAATTTCACTAATTGACTTGCCCCCTTTTTTTACACCGTCCGCTACCCATAAAATCAGCCCGGTCACTAAAAATTCCCAGCCAATGGTCACCCCTGTTTTTGATAGGCCATCAAACCAAACCCCAAGTAAAATGCCGGCAATCACTGCAGGGATCGTCCCTGCAATGAGAAGCAGAGTCATTTTGGAGAAAGGGTTTTTCAAAACCGAAATAATGTCATTCTTGTAGACGACCAATAATGCCAGCAATGTACCGATATGGAGCATGGTATCAAGAAAAATGCCGGCCTCGTCAAGATGGAATATATGCCGTCCTAAATATAAATGTCCAGTACTTGAAATAGGTAAAAACTCAGTCAAGCCTTGAATGATTCCAAGGATGAAGGCTTGAAAATCGTTCAGCAAAAAAACATCACTCCATTCTAGAAGGTTGGGACAATCCATTATTTAATCTGTATGCACAAGACGGATGAACATGTTCGGATTTTTCGTTAAATGTATTGCCAATGGGGTTTCATGAAGAAAAGGCAGTCCATTTTTACTTTTTTCGAATATAATGAAAGGAAAATGAAACTATTTTTCAACTGATTCGTAATTATTAATATGAGAGAGGAGGAGAAGACACTATGCCTACTAAAGATGAGAAAGTGTTTGCTGCCCTTATTTATGTAATCAGCTTTTTTACAGCATTTATCGGTCCTTTAGTGATTTGGTTATTGAAAAAGGACTCGTCACAATTTGTGGATTATCATGGAAGGGAATACCTGAATTTTTTCATTTCCTACACTGTATATTCAATAGTTGCAGGGATACTTACTATAGTATTGATTGGATTCTTGCTATTGCCGGTTATCGGGATAGCTTTAGTCGTATTCACCATCATTGCTGCTGTAAGGGCTTATGAAGGAACGGATTACAGGTTCCCCTTAATTTTTAGGATTTTATAGAATGATGTAAAAGGATTCCGTATTCGGAGTCCTTTTTTATATGAACCATGTTGGGAATTGCCCTTCATTAAAAAGGGAATAGATCATATTAAAGCGAATAAAGTAATATGATAACAACTTCAATGCACTTTAGGAAGTGAAAGACGGGCGGCTTGTAGTACTGCTAATTAATGTTCGCTTAAGGCGGCAAACTTTCTTGTAAGGGGTGAGGAAAAGAGCAGGATATGAATATACGTGAATATTATCAAAAAACGAGCAATTCAAATTTCAATGCCTCTTGGATATCTCTTGTTTTGGCCGTTGTATTTTTCATTTGCCATTTTTTTTCGTTGATACCTGGCAATATACTATTGATAACGTTTCCTTTTATTTTATTTAGTATTGTCCAATTTATCAGTCACAGGATATATGAAAGTAGAATTAAGGAATTGCCTGATGAATTCGTCCGGACGAATGCCGGGTTATTAAAAAATGAACATGTTTTATTGACTTTTATGCCAGCACCGACATTGCGGCTGCTTCTCTTTGCACCTGATGGGTCTCTAATGGGCGAGATACGTGATTTGAATATGAAGTGGTTCATGTGGATGATTCCCAATTTCTTGTCGATGCTCCTGGCCAAGCGATATGAACTGGTGGACAATGAGGGGCGCTTGTTAGCCAAGTACCATATCAAAAGAGGGCTTTTCAATAAAATGACGATCATGGATGATCAAGGCGGCCTTATTGGATCGTATCAAGAAAATCGTTCATTCGTGAAGATCAATGGAATGATATATAAGGAAGACGGCACAGAATGGATGCCCATTCAAACGCCGGGGAGTGTGAATTCTTTTGAGATAGCCACAAAAGATGGGGAAAAGATCGTTTCATACCAAGAAGGTTGGATGCCTATGGAATGGGGGAGACGATTCAAGACAAATACCCCCATACTTTCTTTTTCATCCAATGTTGACGAAATCCCTAAAATCATCGTCTTTGGGTTTTGTGCAGCCACTCTAAATCATCGTTCAAATTGACTAGTGTTATCCTTTAGCAATTCCTTTTAATATTTGATATAATTATAGAAGGATACATAGATTTATTACATAATAAAAGGGTGGTAAATATGAGTTTACTTAATGAGATTCTTAATTTTAATGAACAGTTTGTAGAAAAAGGTGATTATGTTAAGTATAGAACGGATAAGTTCCCTGAGAAACGTATGGTCATCATAAGCTGTATGGATACTCGGCTCGTTGAACTATTGCCAAAATCCTTGAATATCAAAAATGGCGATGTCAAAATCCTGAAGACTGCCGGGGCAATCGTCTCCCATCCATTTGGAAGTGTCATGCGGAGTATCCTGATTGCCATTTATGAGCTAAAGGCAGATGAAGTATTCGTCATACCTCACCATGACTGTGGAATGGCATCAGTAGATGCAGATTCTGTAGTAGGGAAAATGGTTGAACGTGATATTCCACAGAGCACCATCGATACCCTTGGAGCTGCAGGAATAGATATTCGCAGTTGGCTTCGCGGATTTGATGATGTTTATGAAAGTGTTAAGAAAAGTGTGGAAGTGATTAAAGGCCATCCTTTAATACCTAAAAATATTCCTGTACATGGTCTTATCATTTCACCCGATACAGGGAAGCTGGAATTGATAGTCGATGGGTATGCGGAAGAACAAAAATAATATATTTATCGAAGCTGTCGGGATTATTTCCGGCAGTTTTTTTCAAATTTTAAGCCATACTATTTATTTTTATCCTTTTTTTTGATAAAATCGCGAAGTGTAGTTTGTCACTAATACAAACGGGTGGGCGAGGGATAAATTTTATAAGGATACAACATGAAGAAATTAAACTTGGAAGCGTTTTTTTACTTTTCAGACTATGGAACGAATGGAAAACGTGAAATCCTTGCTGGAGTCGTCGGCTATTTTACGATAGTCTATATACTCATCGTGAATTCCCTGATTTTATCGGAAGCAGGCATACCAGTTAATGGTGCAGTGATTGCCACGATTCTTTTATCTGCTTTAAGCTGTGTCATGATAGGAATTTGGGCGAATGTCCCAATCCTACTCGTTCCAGGAATGGGCGTAAATGCCCTTTTTGCTTATACCATGGTTCAAGGGATGGGTCTATCTTGGCAATCGGCGCTTGGTGCTGTGTTTATCTCAGGGGTTATTTTTGTAGTCATTGCTTTTACAAAATACTCTAAGTTAATCAGTGATTCAATTCCAAGTTCGATAAAAGAAGCCATATCTGTTGGTCTTGGCTTATTCTTGATGCTAATCGGTCTCGAGAAGGGCGGGATAATCACGGGAGGTTCATCATCTATCGTCGCATTGGGAGATTTAAGCGATCCAGCAGTGTGTGCAACGGTGTTAACCTTTTTACTGGCAATCACGCTATTCATCAAGAATGTCCCCGGTAACTTCATGATTACCATCCTGGCAGGTAGCCTTATTGCCTATTGTTTCGGGACGGTTCAACTATCGGAAATCCATTTTTCAGGCATAGACACAGCTTCCTACGGCGATCTCTTCTTTTCATTATCGTTCATGGAAGCGGACCGAATTGAATTCTGGATAAGTGTATTTGCGATGACGATGGTTCTTGTTTTTGAAAATATTGGTCTTGTACACGGGCATGTGGACAGTATCAACCGCCAGGACGCCTATAAAAAGTCGCTGCAGGCGACAAGTGTTTCCGTTTTATTTTCAGGTATATTCGGATCGAGTCCTACCGTTGCAACAGTTGAAACCGCAGCAGGAATCGCATCTGGAGGCAGAACCGGTTTTACTTCAGTGGTGACGGGTTTGCTATTCATTCTATCATTGCTGTTTATACCAGTGATTAAAGTGATCCCTGATAGCGCCATTGCCCCCATTTTAATTATTATTGGCATTTTGATGCTCGGAAACATTAAAAAGCTGGATTTCAGCGATTTAACCGAGAGTATACCTGCAATCATGATCATCACGATCATTCCATTCACATACAGTATCGCGGATGGAATGGCATTCGGTTTCATTCTGTACCCGTTCTTGAAGCTTGTTACCGGAAAGGCGAAAGAAGTGTCAGCCCCGATGTATGTGAGTGCTGGAATGTTTATCGTCTATTTCATCATCAGTATGCTCGGTTAATATTATGGAAGAGCGGTTGGAATGAGTTCTCTCTTATTCCAACCGCTCTTCTTATTGTATATTTTTGACGAAAAAAATGGATTTATTGTGAATTACTCGATGACACATCCATTCTGAAAATGCTATGATATAGAATATTAAAAAATGATAAATGACTAGCAGCATATTAGAGGATGTGACAGGATGATTATTGAAGGTTTAAAAAGCCATGGATCAGGTAATGATTTCTTAATAATTGATGAATTGACTACGGCCTTGACGTTTACTGAAGAAGAGCGAAAAAATTTCGCGAAGGCCCTATGCAATAGGGAAAAGCTAGGAGCGGACGGTATTTTGTTTGTAATGGAAAGTGAACAGGCTGATTGCCGGATGCGTGTCTTTAATGCGGATGGATCGGAAGCTTCGATGTGTGGCAATGGACTTCGCTGTGTTGCGCGTTATGCGAACGACGTTCTAGGGCTCGATAAAATGATTGTGGAAACGATGAAGGCAAATCTACTCGTGGAGAAAACGGAAGATATTTATGAGGGCATCCCGACTTTCAAGGTGGAAATTTCCCCGGTAAGTTTTAATGTAAAGGATCTTCCTCTTGTATTAGCAAAAGAACAATTGCTAAACGAACCAATGCCGGAACTTCATGATACCCTTTTATTTTCGGCATTGGCGGTTCCTAATCCACATTTAATCACGCTCGTCGATAGTGACGTTTTGCAAAGTGATTTGCAGGCAGACCTTTCGACAAAGGTCAATCAACCGAATGCGCTTTTCCCTGATGGTGTCAATGTCAGCTTTGTGAAAGAGCTTGAACCAGGGAGCATTTATGTGCGGACATTTGAACGGGGAGTAGGCTTCACTAATGCATGTGGAACGGC
This sequence comes from Peribacillus sp. CSMR9, assembly GCF_033141925.1. NCBI lineage: Bacteria > Bacillati > Bacillota > Bacilli > Caryophanales > Bacillaceae > Peribacillus > Peribacillus sp. CSMR9. The sequence goes on along the minus strand of NZ_JAOPHO010000003.1, from coordinate 77,083 downwards.
GATGTCAGCTTCAAGCCTAGTAACATGCTCTGTTGGAATTAACTCGTTGGAAAGTGAAATATCTGTCTATAATAACGGTGGAAAAGTTAAATGCGTCGTCCATCATGATGAAGAAAGCCAAAAGTATTCAATAGATTTAATCGGGAATGCAACCTATGAATTCAAGGTATTGATTGAAATAAACTTAGATCAGCCTGAAAAATTCAAAATGCTTGAAAAACAGGTTTTTGAATCGGAAACAAGCTTATATTCCAAGCTGCAGGATGAAGTTCAAAGTTATTTGAAAACGACATTATAAATTTAAAGACCAACAATTAGTTGGTCTTTTTTTGTTTTAGGAACGACAATACTTCCAAAAAGGCTGGGCCATTATCGACAAGTCTGTAATCCATAAATGGACACCCTTCCCTTTTTAATCTGTTTGGTACGGTTTCAATCGTATAGTCCTTCAACTGGAGACTTTCGTCCACTTCCTTCCAAAACAAAGGTGTGGCCACACCCGCGAAAGAATTTCCGCGTGGGGAATAAGGAACAATTATGGTTTTTCCTTCACTATGCTGCACAAAGTCCAAGTAAAGTCGATTATGCCGATTTATTTTCATTCTTTCCGTTGTAAAATCATTTGGGTTGGAACTGGTTAGGTAGTCGCCGAGAAAGTCGGTGAATATGCGTGTCTCCTGATAAGTAAATCTGTCATCAGGCAGAGGGATGTGAATTTGCAGTCCTTTGTTACCTGACGTTTTTACAAAAGCCTTTATCCTTAATGATTCCATCACTTTTTTAATTTCCTGTGCGGCCTTTATCGCCAATGAGAAAAATTCGATGGAAGGAGGGTCTAAGTCCAGGACGATTTCGTCGGGCCTTGTTTTACCCGCTTTCTGAAATGGGGCATGGAATTCCAATGCAAGTTGATTACCAAACCAAAGAAGCGTTTCAATATCGTTACACAGCATATACTCGATATCCACATCCATGAACGTTTTAATAAAGGCCGGCGCATAATCAGGTTTGTTTTTCTGGAAAAATCTTTCTTTATCCATAGTGCCATGAGGATAACGGATTGTCGTAAGCAGTTTATCCTTTAAGAAAGGTAAGAAGAAGGATGAAACCTCTCTTAAATAATGGAGGTATTCAACTTTTACCACCTTTTTTCTACCAGTTATCCAAAGCGGTTTATCCTTGGAGGTTATTTGTACAGTATCTGGAAACGTGTACTGGCCTATCACGAATTTCTCCCAGGTGCATTCTTCGGGAGCCGTTTGTAAAAGCCATTGCGAAAACTGAGGTTCACGCAATTCATTTTCCTCATATACGTGTAGGAATTGAACTTCGATGCAAATGGATGGATGGATATAAAAAAATTGTGCATCTTCATCTGATGCATTTTGCTTGATCAGTTCATGCAATATCCTTTTATCTTGAGCACTCAGTCCATTTTTAACACTTCCGATTTTCGTTGCGGCACCTTCTTTTAAAACTGCGAGGGAAACGTAACCATTTTCTTTGTGCAATGCTGTAATGAAACAAGAAACGGTCTTCCAATTTTTCACTTTGATCCAAGATGTAGTACGTTTTCCTTCTTGCCAAGTACCCCGAACTTCCTTAGCGACAACCCCTTCGCCATCTAATAGGATGACCTTATTCAAGGCATTATCCAAAACGTCAAAACTCTCAATTAATTGGATCAAAGCCTTATCATTGGGGTCAGGCGGCATAGGAAAACCAAGTACTTCACCCATATTCAGCATGAATCCCCTTCGTTCTTCCATAGGTTTAGCAGCTATGTCCTTTCCGCTGATGCGAATCAGGTCAAACGCAATAAACCGGCATGGCGAAAAATGAGCTTTTTCTGAAATTAAGGATTGTTTCCCAAGGCGCCCTCGCCACTGTATTTGGAAAAAGTCGGCCTTTGCTTGATTGGTAAGCCAAACCAACTCTCCATCTAACTGTAGCGGGAGATAATCTTCCAGGTCCAAATTTTTGATGTAAGCAATGATTTCTGGGAATTGTGGTGATAATTCCTTCTCGTTCCGACTCGAGATGCTTATCGTATCGGAGTCTATCGTTAAAATTGCCCTAAAGCCGTCATATTTGACCTCATAACGCCAATCTTTGGAGGTGGGGGCTTCAGGGTAATAGGTTGGCAGCATTGGTTTCATTTAGTTTTACCTCCGCAAATAATTGATTAACATTATTTTGCCAAAAAAACGAAGTGTTAGAGTTGGCAATTGTTTTTTCGGTTTTTTTTGAACAAAGGGGAATAATAAAATTGTTCTTCTCTTTAAAAATAAGTTATGAGGTGACGAATATGCATACGATGTGGAAGGGGAGCATATCATTCGGTTTGGTGAACATTCCGATTAAACTTCATGCTGCAACGGAGGATAAGGATATTTCTTTAAGGACGTTGCATAAGGAATGCCATTCACCGATTAAATACGAAAAAGTTTGTCCGGTATGTCAGAAAGAAGTGGGTAAGGATGATATAGTCCGCGCTTTTGAGTATACAAAGGGAAAATTTGTTGTATTGGAAGACAATGAACTAGAGCAACTGAAAAAACAAAACGAAGAAAAAGCCGTGGAAATTGTGGATTTCGTTAAAATAGAAGAAATAGATCCCATATATTTTAACCGGAGTTATTACATGTCGCCTAATGATGGAGGGATAAAGGCTTATTCCCTTCTGAGACAGGCCCTCAAGGAATCGGATAAGGTAGGGTTAGCGAAAATAATCATACGCTCAAAAGAACAAATGGCGGTAATTCGAGTCGTTGATAATACCTTGGTGATGGAAACGATCCATTATCCGGATGAAGTTCGCTCAACAGCGGATGTACCGAATATCCCTGCTAATGATACCATTGTAAAAAAGGAAATAGATACTGCCGTGTTATTGATAGATCAATTAACGACTACTTTCGATCCGGCAAAATACACAGATGACTATCGAACCGCATTACTTGAATTGATTGAATCGAAGAAAACGGGACAAACGACGATTACAGCCAAAACAAAAGAGCCAGTTTCCAACAATGTAACAGATTTAATGGAGGCTTTACAGGCATCCATTGACCGAACGAAACATGATGAACCGGAAAAGAAAAAGACGACCCGAAAGAAAGCGGCACCGAAAAAAAAGAAACAAGCATAAAACAGGAAGCTGAGCGGAAGACGCATTATGTCGCTCGGCTTTTTGCTCGTTTTAACAAAGGGAATGGCAAGATTATGAAAGACTTTACAAAGAAATAATTCGTTAAAATTACATAAGTAATGCATGTACAAATAGGTATTGGATCAAGATGTGATCCGATTAATGGGATTAAAAGAAAATAGTGGATGCAAATGAAGGCAAAAAAATTCGCTCCCTAAAGAGCGACAATGAGGAATTCAATCGTGAAAATCAACATATAGGCGAACGGTTGTAGTTTTCGACTATATATTGTGTTCATATTCTACCATATTTAATTCTGAAATAGCAACAAAATTACTAAACTATCCTATGATTTTTTCTGGAAATCAATGATATTCGACCGCTTAACGGATCATGGGGGATTTTGTATGTTCCGATCCACTATTTTCTCATAAATAATTACAGAAAAAATGGATTTTTAGTATAATTTAAACATATGGGATGATATAAATTAAAATGAACGGAAGATGATGTTAAAAATGGAAAATGGAAAAATCAAATCGCTTCATGCCGGAAGGCCCAAACAGGAAAATTTTTCGAATATCGATATCTTTTCAGCCATGGATAAACAAGCACGGGATAATGTGACAGTAACTAGATCTGGCATAATTGGTGATGGGGTAGGTAATATAAAGTTCCATGGAGGTCCTGATCGGGCTTTGTGCTTTTACCCCTTTGAGCATTATTCATTATGGAATGAAAAATTCTCTAAAAAGCTGGATATCCCTGCATTCGGTGAAAATTTAACCATAGCGGGGATGACGGAAGTATCAACATATATCGGCGATATTTATCAAATAGGCGAAGTGATTGTTCAAATTAACCAGGGGAGGATTCCTTGTTCGACCATTTCCCACTTCAATCAAGAACCTAAGTTTTTGGAACTCGTGCTAAAAACGAGTTTCACTGGTTATTTTGCAAAAGTACTTCAAGAAGGAACGATAAATAAACAAAACGAAATCGTGCTAATAGATCGTTTGCAAGAAAAAATTTCAGTTCATTATGCAGCAGAGGTGATCCTTCATAAACGAGATGGGCTGGAAGGCGCAAACGCTTTACTCAAACTGGATTCGTTAGCGGAAGACTGGAAACAAAGGATATTAAAGAGAATTCAAGCTGCAAAAGATTGAATGATTTTTGCAAAAGTGAAAAAAATGACGATCAGGTATTGAAATTGACAGATTATTAATGTAAATTAAATATAATCAAATTTTGAAATCTTGTGAAAATTATATAAATGGATCTTATCGAGAGAGGTGGAGGGACTGGCCCGAAGAAACCTCAGCAACCAGCTTAGGCAAAGGTGCTAAATCCAACAAGCAGAGCTTGATAGATGAGGAGAATGTTTCAAAAAACCTTCTTCTTTGAGAAGGTTTTTTTTCTTTTCTCTCATACTCATAGAAAACGACAAAAACAGGATTGTTTTTGAGAGAGGATGTAATGATGAATTTTCGTAAAGAAGTGAAAGAAAGAATGCTGGTTGGGGAAGGGGCAATGGGGACCTTACTGTACTCTAATGGCATCGATCAATGTTATGAGGAATTAAACTGTACGAACCCAGATCAAATAGTGTCCATCCACCGTGCCTATTTGGAAGCTGGTGCAGATATCCTTCAATCGAATACCTACGGTGCCAACTTCAACAAATTGAAACGCCATGGACTAGAAGATGAAGTAAGCAGAATCAATCGCCAGGGAGTCATCCTTGCTAAAAAAGCGGCAAAAGGAAAGGCATATGTCTTCGGTACCATAGGGGCACAGCGGAGTATCAGGAAATCGGATTTAAGCATTGAAGAGATAAAGCGAGGTTTTCGAGAACAGCTATACAGTCTGCTGATGGAAAATCCTGATGGGATTCTCCTAGAAACATTCTATGACCTGGAAGAACTTGAAACCGTCCTGCAAATCGTTAAAAATGAAACTGGACTGCCGATCATCGCAAATGTTTCGATGCATGAACTGGGTAATCTTCAAAATGGAATCCATTTAAATGAAGCCTTTCAAAAACTTGAGCAATTGGGTGCCGATGTTGTTGGGGTGAATTGCCGTCTCGGTCCACATCATATGATTAGGGCCTTGGAAGAAGTAAGTTTACCAAAGCAAGCGTCGATTGCCATTTATCCTAATGCCAGCCTTCCGGATTATGTGGATGGAAGGCTTGTCTATAAAGCTGTGCCGGAATATTTCGGTTCAAGTGCCCTCGAGCTGCGTGAGCAAGGTGCCACGATCATAGGAGGCTGCTGTGGAACGACGCCTTTGCATATTCAAGCTGTAAAGAATGCAATTGGAAGTTTGGTACCAGTAAAAGAGAAAATTACTAAAATCCGTGAAATAGAAATAATTGAAGTGATTGATAGAGAGTTGGAAATCCCACTTTACGAAAAGGCCAAAACTGAAAGGACGATACTAGTTGAACTTGATCCACCGAAAAAGTTGGGAATAGAGAGTTTCATGACTGGTGCTGAGGTTTTGAAAAAAGCAGGGGTCGATTCAATTACATTAGCGGATAATTCACTTGCTTCACCAAGGATATCGAATGATGCACTGGCTAATTTACTGAAGACCCAATTGAATGTAACGCCGATGGTGCATATAACATGCCGGGATCGAAATTTAATTGGCCTGCAGTCACATTTAATGGGTCTGCAGACAGTGGGGCTGAATGAGTTATTGATCATCACCGGAGATCCTTCTAAAATTGGGGACTTCCCAGGTGCCACTTCGGTTTATGATTTATCTTCGTTTGACCTGATAAGTATGGTCAAACAATTTAATGAAGGTCTTTCCTATTCCGGTCAAAGTTTGGGCCAACGGGCAAATTTTAAAATTGCCGCCGCGTTTAATCCCAATGTGAAATATCTGGATAAGGCTGTTCAGAGAATGGAAAAGAAGATTGCATGTGGTGCTCAATCCTTTTTAACACAGCCAATTTATTCGGTGGAGCAGATTGAAGAGGTATATGAAGCTACAAAACATTTAGAGACCCCGATTTTCATCGGTATCATGCCCTTGACAAGCACACGGAACGCCGAATTCATCCATAATGAGATCCCAGGCATCAAATTGCCTGATAATGTTAGAAGGGCTATGGCTTTAGCGGGGGATGACCCTGTAAAGTCAAGGATTGAAGGGGTGAATATCGCACGAGAGCTAGTGGACGCTGCAAGGGAAAAATTCAAGGGCATATATTTAATCACTCCGTTCCTTCGCTATGAAATGACGGCGGAACTTACGAAATATATTAGAAAAGTCGATAGTAAACAAACATCAGAGGTGGCAGTACATGAATAAAAAAGCGATTCAAGAACAGTTGGGTACTAAGATTCTCCTTCTTGATGGAGCGATGGGGACCATGCTCCAAGCGGAGAATTTAACAGCAGAGGATTTTGGCGGGGAGCAATTCGAGGGCTGCAATGAGTATTTATCACTGACACAACCAGAAATCATCCAATCCATCCATGAAAAATATTTAGCAGCAGGTGCTGATATCATTGAAACAAATACCTTCGGAGCGACAAGCATCGTGCTTGAAGAATACCAAATAAGCACAATCGCTTACAAGCTTAATAAAATTTCAGCCGAGCTTGCCGTTAAAGCATGTGAAAAGTATTCAAATGAAGATTGGCCAAGATATGTGGCTGGCTCGATGGGTCCCACTACAAAAACGCTTTCCGTAACAGGGGGAACGACTTTTGATATTTTAACCGATTCCTATGAAGAACAGGCACTTGGTCTCTTGGATGGTGGGGTGGACTTGCTATTGGTGGAAACCTGTCAGGATATGCTTAATGTCAAGGCTGCCTTTTCTGGAATCAAAGCAGCCTTCGCTAAAACAGGAAAAGATGTGCCTGTCATCATATCAGGTACGATCGAACCGATGGGCACGACACTCGCTGGCCAGTCCATAGAAGCTTTCTATTTATCGGTTGAACATATGAAGCCCGTGGCTGTCGGCCTGAATTGTGCAACAGGTCCGGAGTTCATGATAGACCATATCAGGACACTTGCAGATATAGCAAATAGCGCCATCAGTTGTTATCCGAATGCTGGGCTCCCGGATGAAGAGGGTCACTATCATGAGTCACCGACTTCCCTTGCGGAGAAAATGAAGCAATTTGCCGAAAAGGGATGGGTCAATATCATTGGGGGCTGTTGTGGTACGACACCAGAGCATATTAAAGAACTTTCCAGGGTCCTCGAAGGCATTCAGCCCCGTGCTATTACGACCTCAGCCCATGGTCATGCCGTATCAGGCATAGAGCCGCTCATTTATGATGATTCAATGCGCCCTTTATTCGTTGGTGAGAGAACGAATGTTATCGGATCTCGAAAATTCAAGGAGCTGATTCGTGGAAAGCATTACGAGCCAGCTGCTGAAATTGCACGTGCCCAGGTGAAAAAAGGTGCCCATGTCATTGATATCTGTCTTGCCGATCCTGATGGGGATGAACTTGGCGATATGAAGGAGTTCGTAGAAGAGGTCGTCAAAAAAGTGAAAGTCCCTTTGGTCATCGATACTACAGATGAAGCCGTACTTGAACAAGCATTAAAACATTCACAAGGAAAGTCCATCATTAATTCCATTAATCTTGAAGATGGTGAAGAACGCTTTGAAAAAATTGTACCATTCATCCATCAATATGGTGCTGCCGTTGTCGTAGGAACGATTGATGAAATTGGGATGGCCGTCGATGCTGAACGGAAATTGGAAGTGGCTACACGGTCGGTGGATTTGCTTGTCAATAAATATGGTCTAAACAAAAGTGACATCATTTTTGATCCGCTGGTATTTCCTGTAGGGACGGGAGATGAACAATATATCGGATCTGCTTTAGAAACGGTGAAAGGAATAAAGGCGATCAAAGAAAAGTATCCGGAATGCTTAACGATACTTGGCATTTCGAATGTTTCATTCGGTCTGCCAGCAAGGGGAAGGGAAATTCTAAATGCCGTTTTCCTTTACCATTGTACAAAAGCAGGTCTCGATTATGCTATCGTTAATACAGAAAAACTTGAACGTTTCGCTCTGATACCTGAAGAGGAAGTCAAATTGGCTGAGGCACTCCTGTTTGAGACATCTACAGAAACTTTAGGTATCTTTACCGAGTTCTATCGTGGTAAAAAAGCGGAGAAGAAGGATAATGGTGTTATCCTGCCATTGGACGAACGTTTAGGTAACTATATTATCGAAGGAACGAAAGAAGGATTAATTGATGATTTAAATAAAGCAATTGAGCGCGGTGATACCCCATTGGAAATCATCAATGGACCATTGATGGATGGGATGAGTGAAGTGGGTCGGTTATTTAACGACAACCAACTTATTGTCGCAGAAGTGCTTCAGAGTGCAGAGGCAATGAAGGCGGCTGTATCTCACCTTGAGCCGCTAATGGAAAACTCTGAAGATAGTGCTAAAAAAGGAAAGATCCTCTTAGCTACTGTCAAGGGGGATGTACATGATATCGGGAAAAACTTAGTGGATATCATCCTATCCAATAATGGCTATGAAGTCATTGATTTGGGTATCAAGGTCGCACCGCAACAAATCATTGAAGAGGTTCGAAAACATGAGCCAACCATCATTGGCCTATCTGGGTTACTGGTTAAATCAGCACAGCAAATGGTTTTAACCGCACAGGATTTAAGGCAGGCGGGAATAGATACCCCTATTTTAGTGGGAGGGGCAGCGCTATCCCGTAAATTCACCGATTTTAAAATATCACCAGAATATGAAGGACCTGTTTTATATTCCAAAGATGCGATGGATGGTTTAGCTGTAACGAATATTTTACATGACACTGACAAAAAAGTGGTGTATTTAAAAGAGTTAGTCGAGAAACGAGAAAAATCGAAAGTCAATGCCGCCATTGCTGCCACGATGGAAAAACCTGTTCGGAAGCAGTCCACAGCTGCGCCTTTGAGTAATGTGCCTGTTCAAAAACCGCGTGATATCAAACGTCACGTCCTGAAAAACTATCCATTGGATGTAATCCAGCCATACATTAATAGGCAAATGCTGATTGGACATCATTTGGGCTTAAAAGGTAAGCTCGCCGAATTGCTAAAGCAAGGGAATGAAAAAGCAGTGCAGCTGAATGCGCTTGTTGATGAATTGATCGAATTCTTAAAGACGGAACCCGACTACGGCTTGCATGCAATTTATCAATTTTTCCCTGCTCAAAGTGAAGGAGACAAACTATTGGTTTACAACCCGGAAAATCACCTGGAGATATTGGAGACTTTTGACTTTCCTAGGCAAGATACCAATCCGCACCTTTGTTTAGCGGACTTCGCGAAACCGGTTTCCTCCGGACAAATGGATTATGTTGGTTTCTTCCTGGTAACCGCCGGAAAAGGGATCAGAAAATGGGCAGAAAAACTAAAGCTTGAAGGTGATTTCTTGAAAAATCACGCCCTTCAATCACTTGCTCTCGAAACGGCTGAAGGGTTTGCGGAAAGAACTCATCAATTAATGCGTGATGATTTAGGTATAAGCGATCCGATTGAAATGTCTATGAAAGAGCGGTTTGCCGCTAAGTACACCGGGCAAAGATTTTCATTTGGTTATCCAGCTTGTCCTAATCTGGAGGACCAGGAAAAGCTATTCCGCCTGTTACAACCTCAGGATATTGGCGTGGAATTGACTGAAGGATGCATGATGGAACCTGAGGCTTCCGTTTCAGCCATAGTTTTTGCACATCCGGAAGCTCGTTACTTTAATGTCGATCGGTAAGCATATGGATAAGGCAGCGGTATTTTTTACCGCTGCCTTATTGCGCATGAAACCTCTTGGATGGTACATCTTAATGGTCAAAAGGAAGGGGATGCAGCATATGAAGAATCCGCTTAAATTATTTCTCACCATAGTATGTTCTTTCATTATTTTTTTGTTATTGACGGATGTGCTGGCCATTCATGTACATGCAATGGTTCCCGAAGAGATGGAACCGATCCTAAAAAGTAAGGAAAATCAGAAAGTCGCTTATTTGACTTTCGATGATGGACCTTCTTTGAATACGATGGAGATATTAGATATTTTGGACCGCTATCATGTTAAGGCCACATTTTTCGTTAAAGGTAACGAAGAACCATACGCAAAGGAATGCTATCAGGAAATGATTTCCCGAGGTCATGCGATTGCCCTTCATTCTTATACACATGATTATTCCATCGTTTATCGATCGCCCGAGAGCTTCTTTCAAGATTTGAATAGGCTTGAAACCATGCTGCAAAAGGAGTTTGGGGTTAAAAGCCGTATTGTACGCCTTCCTGGCGGTTCCAATAATCGTCTTAGGCATCAGGCTGCAACTAAACCCATCATTAATGGAATCCTTCAACAACTAATGGAAAAAGGGTATATTTATTTCGATTGGACGATTGATTCGACAGATGGGATCAGTCCATCAATAAGTGAACAACAAATCATTACTTCCGTACAAAAAGGCACGAAAGATCAAAAGCAAGTTAATATCTTGTTGCATGATATCAATAGTATGAAAAATACAGTGAAGGCATTGCCTGATATTATTGAATATCTTAAAAAAGAAGGGTATACCTTTGATACTATTGACGAGACAACCCCAAAAATACAATTTATTGATGAACACATTGTTTATGTTAAGTAATTTAAGGTATAAGATAAGAGATTAGATTACTTTTGCGAAAGGATTTATCGTTTCTATGATGCCATCATTGTTTTTATCACATGGAACACCTTTATTAGCTCTGGAAAAAAATGGCTACACTTCTTTTTTGAAGGATTATATGAAGGGTATGGAAAAACCAACTGCCATCGTTATTTTGTCAGCACATTGGGAAAGTGAAGATCAGATGATTTCAGCGGTAGGGAAGCATGAAGTCATTTATGATTTTGCAGGGTATCCTGAAGAAATATTTCAGATAACATATCCTGCTTCGGGGTGCCTGGAGCTGTCCGATCGAATTTTAACCTTATTGTCAAGGATAGGTGTATGGGGGCAACTTGATGAAAGGCGCCCCCTAGATCATGGAGCATGGGGGCTTTTGCACATTATGTATCCTGAAGCTGACATCCCGATCGTATCTATGTCCATTAGTCCTGCACTTCCATTGGACAAGCAGTATGAAATCGGGAGAACATTGAGGGAATTAAAGGAAAGTAATGTTTTAATCATCGGGAGCGGTGGAATTGTCCATAATTTCACCCATATTCAGGAGGATATGCATGTTGCAGAGGGGTGGGCAATCAACTTTGAGAACTGGGTTGAAGAGAAAATCATGAAATGGGATTTGGAATCTTTGTTTAATTATGCAAAAATCGCTCCTTATAGTACAGAGGCTGTGCCTTCCAAAGAGCATTTCATTCCATTGATCATCGCAATGGGAGCAGGAGATGTCAACAAAAAATCGGCTCTCCTTCACAGAACATTTCAATATGGCAATCTGAGTTTAACAGCTTGGAAGTTTGATTGACTTGTAAGGGTTTTCAGTCTAGTTAAATATACCTGAAATATAAACGATATACAAAAATACAAAAATCTTTTTTTAGCGAAAAAAAGGCTTAAATGAGCAAAAAAGTCAATTTAAAGCGTAATTTGACGAATTAAACAGAAATATAGTTTAAAAAAGGTTGCATAAAGTTGTTTAACCTTTGGATATTTCGACAAAAACATGTTAATATAACATCTGAAAACGTTTTATCCTTTAAAATTTTATTATTCAATAACCAAAGTTGTTAATTATATATCATATTTTTGGGGAAAATTTAGAAGAAAGAAATTTGGGGATAGATAAAACGAAATGCAAAAAATTATGAGAAAAATTTGGGGGTTTACAAAATGACCATCAAGGACGCTAAGGCATACGACCCATGGAAAACTTTTTCAGGTCCAAACCTTGGGTATGTCATGGAGCAATACGATCTATTTCAAGCCAACCCGGAAGAAGTAGATCCGGAACTGAAAAACTTTTTTGAAGTATCAGGTCCTCCTTCATTCGATGTATCGGCTGAAACAACAATCGGAAGTGCACCAACTGTACAAACTGGAGAAGTTCTTCCAATGAAGAAAATAATGTCTGCAGTTACGTTAGCAGAAAACATCCGTGCATACGGACATCTTGCAGCAAATATTTATCCTTTAAAAGAAGAAGCTCTAGATACGGAACAAATTCACTTTGAAAAATATGGATTGACCGCAGATGATTTAAGGAAAATACCGGCTGACTTAATTTGTCCAGAATCACCTGAAAACGTGAAAGACGGATACGAAGCCGTTCAATACCTAAAACAACTTTATACAAAAACGATAGCCTTTGAATTTCACCATGTTAATGACTTGGACGAAAAGCAATGGCTTACTGATATGGTCGAATCCGGAAAAATGTTCCCGGAAGTGGCTAAAGAGAAAAAAGAACTATTACTTAAGCGATTGAATGAAGTTGAAGGTTTCGAGAAATTCCTTCACCGCACATATGTGGGGCAAAAACGTTTCTCCATTGAAGGACTAGACGCCCTAGTGCCGATTTTAGATGAAATGATTTCACAAACTGTTCAAAATGGAACAGGGAATGTGAATATTGCCATGGCTCACCGGGGACGTTTGAATGTGCTTGCACACGTACTAGGAAAGCCATATGAGGTCATTTTCTCTGAATTCCAACATTCACCTAATAAAGATTTGGTTCCTTCCGAAGGTTCAACAGGCATTAACAACGGATGGACTGGTGATGTTAAATACCATTTAGGTCTGGATAAACAGATTACTAATGCTAACATACAAAAAGCAAGGGTTACACTTGCCAATAACCCAAGTCACTTGGAAGTAGTCGGTCCAATCGTGGAAGGGTATTCTCGTGCGGCACAAGAAGACCGTTCAGAAAAAGGATTCCCTGTCCAAGACATTTCCAAATCACTTGCAATCCTGATTCATGGTGATGCAGCATTCCCAGGTGAAGGTATTGTTCCTGAAACGTTTAACTTAAGCCGTTTACGCGGTTATCAAGTTGGCGGCGCTATCCATATCATCGCCAATAACATGATTGGTTTCACAACGGAAAGTGAAGATTCACGTTCAACTCTATATGCCAGTGATTTGGCAAAAGGCTTTGAAGTGCCGATCGTACATGTGAATGCAGATGATCCAGAGGCATGTATGGCTGCGGTGAACCTTGCGAACCTATATCGCGAAAAATACAATAAGGATTTCTTGATCGACCTGATCGGTTACAGACGTTTCGGCCATAACGAAATGGATGAGCCATTGGTGACTCAACCTGAAATGTATGCATTAATTCATAAGCACCAAACTGTCAAAGAGCTTTATGGGAAGAAACTCATTCAATCTGGTGAGTTCACTGAAGCTGAAGTTAAAGCAATTGCTGAGCAAGTGGATACAAGGCTTGCGGATGCATATGCGAAAATTTCCGGAAATAAACCGGAAGCTTCTAAAGAATGTAATCCTCCTGGGATTATTGAAAAAGGACTTCCAGCCATTGAAACGGCTGTTCCGAAACAAGAACTGGTTTCAATTAACGAAGAACTTGTTAAGTGGCCGGAAGGATTCACTCCTAATAAAAAATTAGGTAAGATTTTATCACGTCGCTTGGATTCCTTTGGTGCTGACGGTAAAATTGATTGGGCTCATGCCGAGACACTGGCATTTGCATCCATATTGAGTGACGGTACTCCAATCCGTTTGACAGGACAAGACTCAGAGCGTGGAACATTCGCTCAACGTAATATCATGTTACATGACAGTGTTAATGGAAAAACGTATTCACCACTTCACACACTTGAAACTGCTAAAGCTTCTTTCGCTGTTCATAACAGCCCGCTTACTGAAACGGCAGTTCTAGCTTATGAATATGGTTATAATGTATTTGCTCCAGAGACACTAGTATTATGGGAAGGCCAATTCGGTGACTTCGCAAATACAGCACAAGTGATCTTTGACCAATTCATTGCGGCTGGCCGTGCAAAATGGGGTCAAAAATCAGGTCTTGTCATGCTGCTTCCACATGGTTATGAAGGACAAGGGCCAGAGCACTCAAGTGCACGCCTAGAACGTTTCCTTCAATTAGCGGCTGAAAACAACTGGACAGTTGCTAACTTAAGTTCGGCAGCTCAATACTTCCATATCCTTAGAAGACAAGCTAAGATTTTGGATCAAGAGCAAGTTCGTCCGCTTGTCATCATGACACCGAAGAGTATGCTTCGTAATCAGGTGATGGCTTCTACAGCTGAAGAATTCAGTGAAGGCTCTTTTGAATCATTCGTTGAAACTAAAGCTTTAGGCAAAAAACCTAAATCGGTTGAACGCATTGTTTTTGCATCAGGTAAATTGGCGGTTGAACTTCGTGAAAAAGCGGCAACTGAACAAAAAACGGACTGGTTGCAAATCATCAGTATCGAAGAAATTTATCCATTCCCGTTCACTGGCGTTCAAGAAGCTTTGAAAAAATATACAAATCTTAAAGAGATCTTCTGGGCTCAAGAAGAACCTAAGAACATGGGGGCTTGGACATTTGTTGAACCTCGCCTTAATGCAGCGGCTCCTGGAAATCTTTCAGTGACATATATAGGAAGGAAGCGCAGATCAAGCCCGGCTGAGGGAGATCCGCTTGTCCATAAAAATGAACAACAACGGATTATGACTCAAGCAATTACACGCAATAATGAGGGGGAGAAATAAAATGGCTGAAGTAAAAGTACCTGAATTAGCAGAATCAATTTCTGAAGGATCTATTGCGCAATGGTTAAAACAACCCGGTGATCATGTTGAAAAAGGCGAATATGTCCTTGAACTTGAAACGGATAAAGTAAACGTGGAAATCATTTCAGATTATACGGGTACTCTTTCGGAACAATTAGCAGAAGAAGGCGATACTGTCCAAGTTGGACAGGCTATCGCTATCGTTGATGAAAATGGGTCAGCTGCAGCAGCTCCAAAAGCGGAAGCTCCTAAGGCTGAAGTAGCCAAAGCAGAACCAGCTAAAGCGGAACAAGCTGCTCCTGTTAAAGAGGTTCCTAAAGCTGAAACGAAAGAAGCATCATCCAATCAACAAGTCATTGCTTCACCAGCTGCAAGGAAATTGGCTCGTGAAAAAGGAATTGACTTGACTCAAGTGCCTGTAGTCGATCCACTAGGTCGTGTACGTGTACAAGATGTAGAAGCAGCAAATAATGCACCTGTGACACCTGCTGCATCTTCTGCAGCTCCAACACAAGCTCCTGCAGCTAAACAAGCAGCAGCTCCTGTTGAAGTGAATGATGATCGCATTGAAGTGGTTAAGATGACTCGCCGTCGTCAAACCATTGCCAAACGTCTAGTTCAAGTACAATCCGAAGCAGCCATGCTTACTACTTTTAACGAAGTCGATCTTTCTGCAGTCATGGAATTGCGTAGCCGCCATAAAGATTCTTTCGTGAAAACAAATGATGTTAAACTTGGTTTCATGTCATTCTTCACTAAAGCGGTCATTGGCGCATTGAAAAAATATCCGTTATTGAATGCAGAAATCAAAGGCGACCATATCCTGAAAAAGAACTTTTATGATATCGGTGTAGCCGTATCCACTGATGAAGGTCTTGTCGTTCCGGTGGTAAGGGATGCTGACCGCAAAAGCTTTGCTGAAATCGAAAAGAACATTTCTGATTTGGCTGTTAAAGCGCGTAACAACAAACTGGGACTTTCAGATTTATCTGGTGGTACTTTTACCATCACAAACGGAGGGACTTTCGGTTCCCTATTATCTACACCAATCTTGAATGCCCCTCAAGTTGGGATTTTGGGCATGCATACAATTAAGACGCGTCCAATCGCTGTTGGAGATCAAATCGAAAACAGACCAATGATGTACCTTGCATTATCTTACGATCATCGTATCGTTGATGGAAAAGAAGCGGTTGGTTTCTTAGTAGCTATCAAAGATATGCTAGAAGATCCAGAACAACTTTTACTTCAAGGCTAATAAATCATAAAAACCCCCCCATGTCATAATGACATGGGGGATTTTTTTGTGAATGAGTTTAACTGAAAGGCATATTTTCATTGAAAAAAAGATAATGGGGGTCATGCAAAGGTTTTGTCTCTGTTGTGAATGTTTTTGGAAGTATTTTTGAATGTATTTGAATATTTTTAAACGTTTGTGATTGATTATTCCTTTGTTTTCATATATGATGATGATATTAAAGTGAGGTGGGATTGATTGTTGACAACAGAAAGGCACCAGTTCATCTTATCGATCCTTAAAGAACAGGGAACGATTAAGCTTCAGGAGCTTGTAGATCAGTTACATGCTTCGGAGTCGACCATTCGGAGAGATTTAGTGCAACTCGAAGAAATGAAGCTCTTGAAACGCGTGCATGGCGGGGCCTCTTTACTTCAAAGAAAAGGCCTTGAACCAACGACTATAGAAAAGCAAAACAAAGCAATAGCTGAAAAACAACTGATTGCAAAGCTTGCGTCTTCATTCATAGAGAAAAATGATTGTATATATCTTGATGCAGGCACAACCACTGCAGAAATGATTCCTTACTTAAAGGATAAGAATATAACGGTCATGACAAATGGTCTTATGCATATTCCAAAACTTATTGAATTGGAAATCAAAACAGTCTTAGTGGGCGGAACGATTAAATTCTCGACAAATGCGGTTATAGGAAGTAATGCTGTACAATTTTTGAATGAATACCGTTTCGATAAATGTTTCTTGGGAATGAACGGCATCCATCAAGAATTGGGTTTCACAACACCAGATCCGGAAGAAGCTCTACTGAAGAAGATGGCATTACGACTCTCTAACGAAACCTACGTGCTTGCTGACAGTACAAAATTGAATGAAGCTACTTTCGCTAAGGTGGCAGATGTAAGCGATGCCATAATCCTTACTGACAGCAATGATGAAGAGGCTGTTGCTCAGCTCCATAAAAATCCAAAGGTAAAGGTAGTGACCATTTAATGATTTATACAGTGACACTTAACCCATCCATCGATTATCTGGTCGAGGTGGAGAGTTTTAAAATGGGCAAGGTGAATCGAACTAGTTATGATGCCAAATTCCCTGGAGGGAAAGGGATTAATGTTTCCCGGATGCTTAAAAGGCTTGGAAATAGTACGACAGCTTTAGGTTTCATAGGTGGACAAACAGGTGAATTTGTAAAAAGGTTTTTAAGACAGGAAGAGATTTTCACGGATTTTACAGAGATAACAGGAGATACAAGAATAAACATTAAATTGAAAACAGGGCTGGAGACTGAAATCAATAGCCAAGGGCCAGTTATTTCAAAAGGGGATTATCAACAATTATTTAGTCAGATTGAACAGTTGAAAAATAATGATATTCTCATTTTGTCAGGGAGCATCCCTCCAAGCGTCCCTTCGGATGTATACGAAGCCATGGCAAAGTCTTGTTCTGATAATGGCATTAAGGTGGTGGTGGATACGAGTGGGAGGGAATTACTGAGTGTCCTTCCGTATCGGCCATTTTTGATAAAGCCTAATCACCATGAATTGGGTGAACTTTTTTCTACTGAAATTAGAACGGTTGATGATGCTATCGAATACGGTTCTAAATTGGTTCAATCAGGAGCACAAAACGTTATCGTTTCAATGGCAGGACAGGGTGCTGTGCTTTGCTCCGGTGGTGAGTCATATTCCGCTAATGTGCCAAAAGGAAAAGTCCTCAACTCAGTGGGTGCCGGTGATTCGATGGTGGCCGGTTTCATCGGGACATATGAAAAGACAGAGGATATTTTATCTGCTTTCCGATTCAGTCTTGCAGCAGGAAGTGCTACAGCCTTTTCATCAGATCTTGGTACATTGGATAAAATCGAAGAGTTATTACCGCAAATTGATATCAATCAACTAACAGGAGGCTGACTTTATGAAAATTACAGACTTGTTGAAATTGGATACAATCATAATCAATCTACAAAGTGCTACAAAGCAAGCTGTCATTGATGAACTGTCAGGGAAGTTAGCCGAGGCTGACAGGTTAAACGATGTGGAGGCTTTCAAAGCCGCTATCTTAAAACGTGAACAACAAAGCACAACAGGGATTGGTGAAGGGATAGCGATACCACATGCTAAAACAAATGCTGTAAGGACACCTGCCATCTGTTTCGGAAAATCGGTTAATGGAGTGGATTATGAATCGCTTGACGGTCAGCCAGCTCATCTGTTCTTTATGATTGCAGCAAGTGAAGGAGCGAATGCGGATCACTTGGAAACCCTTTCCCGGCTTTCTTCATTACTGATGGATGAAAAATTCAGAGACCGATTGATCTCGTCTTCTTCTGGTGAAGAAGTGTTAGAGATAATCAATCAAAAAGAAATGGAAGCGGATGAAGAAGAAAGAGAAGAGCAGCAATCAAGTGATGCTCCCAGCGGTAACAACAAAGGGAAAATCCTTGCCGTTACAGCTTGTCCAACAGGAATTGCCCATACTTATATGGCTGCTGATGCATTAAAGGCCAAAGCGAAGGAAATGGGAATCGATTTCAAAGTGGAAACAAATGGATCGACAGGAATCAAAAATGGTTTAACCGCTGCAGAAATTGATGAGGCGGATGCGATTATCGTTGCAGCGGATAAGCAGGTGGAAATGGATCGTTTTAATGGAAAGCACGTTATTATTGTCCCTGTTGCCCATGGGATCCGGAAGACTGAGGAGCTGTTAACCAGAGCCATGAATCAGGATGCACCTGTTTACAAAGGAACTGGAAATGATAAAAGTGATGAAGGTGATTCAGCAAAAGGAGGATTGGGGATTTACAAGCACTTAATGAATGGGGTAAGTAATATGCTTCCATTTGTCGTCGGTGGCGGAATCTTGGTTGCGCTTTCTTTCTTTTTTGGGATCCAGGCAGCCGATCCGGCAAATCCTGATTATAATCCCATTGCCAAAGCATTAAGTGATATTGGCGGGGGAACTAGTGGTGCATTCTTCTTACTTGTCCCAGTCCTTGCTGGATTCATTGCTTCAAGTATAGCCGACCGTCCTGGTTTTGCTCCCGGTATGGTAGGGGGATTATTGGCAGCACAGGCTCATGCCGGTTTTCTTGGCGGACTAATCGCCGGTTTCCTTGCAGGTTATGTCGTCTTATTTTTACGAAAGCTGTTTTCTAGGTTACCGCATACACTAGAAGGCATTAAACCGGTTTTACTCTATCCTGTATTCGGCATGTTAATTACAGGCTTAATCATGATATTTGTTATAAATGGGCCAGTAACCGCAGTTAACACAGGCTTAACCAACTGGCTACAAGGTTTATCAGGTACGAATGCTATTTTGCTTGGATTGATTCTAGGAGGTATGATGGCTGTAGATATGGGTGGACCCCTGAATAAAGCAGCTTTCACTTTCGGACTTGCAGCTATTGAAGCTCATAGTTTCGGGCCTCATGCTGCCGTCATGGCAGGTGGAATGGTACCTCCTCTCGGGATTGCCTTTGCAACTACATTCTTTAAAAGCAAATTCAGTGAAACGGAAAGGAAATCTGGATTCACAAATTATTTCATGGGTGCTTCATTCATTACAGAAGGGGCCATTCCTTTTGCGGCGGCGGATCCATTGCGCGTTATCGTCAGCAGTGTAGTAGGGGCAGCGACAGCAGGAGCCCTGTCAATGGCTTTTGGTGTAACTCTGCCAGCACCACATGGAGGAATTTTTGTCATCCCCCTTGTCAACCATCCTTTTCTCTATTTGCTGGCCATTTTAATAGGGTCCCTCATTACCGCTTTAATGTTGGGATTCTGGAAAAAGAAACAACAATAATAAATAATGAAGAAAGCGGGTCCAATTTTATGGACCCGCTTTTATTATATCCATTCCAAAATTTCAATCCGATTGCCGAAGGGATCGGATATATAGATGCGGTTCGCCCCAGGTAACCTTTTGTCTTCTGTAAAAGAAACACGATTAGTTATTAAATGTTGTTTAAAGTCTCTAAGATTTTCTACTTCAAGCGCTGGATGGGCTTTTCTCGCGGGAATGAACTGATCTTCCGTTCCAACATGAATTTTGATCGATCCTGATTCGAACCATACTCCGCCACTTGACTTTAAGGATGCAGGCTTATCCACTTCCCGAAACATTAGAATCTCATTGAAAAACTTCCTTGATTGGTCCTCGGTATTTTTGGGAGATGCTAATTGGAAATGATCGATTGCTTTAAAAATGAAACCCATTTTTTTCTACCCCCTCTTGGCTACTTATATATCGAATATTAAAATAAAAAAATCAATAAAAATAGCTTATTTTTTAAATCGTCATCGATCGGTTTTGCTTATCGTTGGTTCTTGATTCGTTTATTAAAGCATAAATGTCATGTTTATGGGTAAAGGAGTTTTAAAAGGACAAAGGAGTGGACGTACATGCTGAAGAAAAACACCTTAAAAACAACTAAAAGGGATGATATGATTGATGTTACGGCAGAAGTGCAAGCATTCATCAATGAAAACGGGATACAACAGGGGTTAGCTCTTATATATTGTCCGCATACGACAGCAGGGATCACAATTAATGAAAATGCAGATCCCGATGTCAAAAAGGATATGCTAAGAAGATTGGATGAGCAATACCCATGGAATCATACATTGGATTTACATAAGGAAGGAAACACGGCTGCCCATTTGAAATCAAGTACGGTTGGTTCCTCACAACAGGTGATCATCCATAAGGGAAGTTTAATTCTTGGTACATGGCAAGGGATATATTTTTGTGAATTCGATGGTCCCAGAGATAGGCAATATTTTATTAAATTATGTGTCGACCGCTAAAACTGGAGGTAGATACTGGAATAAGTGGGGGGAAGAGGATTGGACGATGTTTGGATTAAAGGAAGAAAAGTAATATTGAGGAACGTTAAACAAGCCGACTTAAAACGTTTATGGAGCCTGAAATATGGAGAAGTCAATCCAGAATGGAAAAAGTGGGATGCACCTTACTATCCTCTTGAACTCATGGATTACCATACGTATATCGATAAAGAAACGAAACACAGAACCATTGATGGGAAAATGGGGGCTTACTCCGAGCTATTAATGGAAAAAGACGATCAAATAATAGGTTCTGTTGTATATTACTGGGAACATGAACCCTCACGTTGGCTGGAAATAGGGATTACGATTTTTGAGCCAAAGTATTGGAATGGCGGGTATGGAACAGAAGCGTTAATGATGTTCATAGACTATTTATTCGAAAACTTGGAGATTGAACGGGTTGGACTGACGACATGGTCAGGTAATGAACGTATGATGGCTGTTGGGGAAAAGGTAGGCATGCAAATAGAGGGAAGAATGAGAAAATGCCGTTATTATGATGGTTATTATTATGATTCAATCAGAATGGGTATACTACGTGAGGAATGGAGTGGGAATCTTCAAAATTTCTAAGTTAATTGACCCGTGAAAAATTTTCCTTGATTTCCTTGGGAAAAATTTAGCACTGTTTTCTCCCATATGGTCTGTTATCCTAGGAAGATGCTTAACGAGGAGGTTACAAGATGAAATTATCAGTATTAATAACCGTGATAATGACTCTAAGTGTCATCGTACTTGGGATAGCTATTCCTAAGGGAACGACCAGTATAGCTTCTGATGGAGCAACCAAACATGTCATTAAACAAGGTGAATCGATATGGGATATTGCAAAGCGGTATGGTGTCCCAATCAAAAAGTTAAAAGAAGTCAATAATAATGTAAATAATGTTGCAGAACCTGGTAAAACATTGATTATTCCACATGTAATGAATGAAAAAGATAAAGAATTATTAGCAAGGCTTGTGCATGCAGAAGCCAAAGGGGAGCCTTATAGAGGAAAGGTCGAGGTGGCAGGAGTAGTTTTGAATCGCCTTGATAGCAAAGAATTCCCTGATACGGTCCGGGAAGTGATCTATCAAAAAAACCAATTCTCGCCCGTTGCTGATGGCAGTATAAACAAAGCAGCCGGAAATGATGCCAAGAAGGCTGTCAATGAAGCATTGGCAATTCATGGCTACACAAATGATGCCTTGTATTTTTGGAATCCCAGTATTTCGGACAGCAAATGGATGAAACAATTAGAGGTAATCAAAATCATTGGTGGCCACCATTTTGCCATATAAACTACATTTCAAGAACCGGTCTCACCAACTAGGGAGGCCGGTTTTTCATGTTTAAAACTAACTCTTAAATGATTTCAGCCCACATCTCGCGGGGATTCAGTTCATAAATGCTGTTTTCCCGGTACATGATGCTTCCGATAATGAGTTCACGTCTTATCGTTGCGTAATCATCATGGAATGACTGGATGAATTCATTCAATTCTTTTTCTGGATATTTACGTCCCTTTTCCAAAAGGCCTGCAATATGATGAAGAACGATCATTTTCTTCTTTCTTTGTGCTGGTATGGTTTTTAGTCGACCATCTTGTGTAAAGAAGTTTTCAAGGATCTTTTTATGCTCTAAAATCAGCTTTTGTTTATCCAATTTACTGGAGTCCCCCTTATTTGAAATGATTTTAGGTAATGCTGAAGAATAATGCTCTAGGACATCTTCATTCAAAAAATAATATACCGTATTTTTTTCTCTCCGATCCTTCACTAAATTAATGTCCTTCAATTTCGTTAAATGGTGTGAAATGGTTGGGGCAGTCAATTTTAATATTCCCGCAAGAGCCTGTCCGTGTTTTGGACCGTTTGCCAGAATGGATATAATCCTAATCCTGGTCACATCACCAAGCGTTTTATGGAAAGCGACCAACTTTTCTAATTGCACTTTTATCCCCCTCACTAATTAGATTATTATCTAATTAGATGATAATCTAATTAGTAGTGTTAATCAAGCTATATTCACTTTTCTATATTGCTTGGAAAATATGATGTATAATTTAGGAGAATGTTGAAAATTTTTATCTAGATTAAGGAGCTGTAATATGGCTAATACACATGTTTATACAAAAAAAGAAGAAGTGGTCAATGCGATAACCCATGGTGTTGGTGTTTTGTTGAGTATCGTCGCTCTTGTGTTTTTAATAATATTCTCAGTCCAAAAAGGATCGCCTTGGCATGTAGTCATTTCAGTCATTTATGGCGCTTCCATGCTTCTTTTATATGTCTCATCCACATTAGTGCATAGTTTTCCAGAGGGGAAAACAAAGGATATATTCGAAATCTTTGATCATTCAGCCATATATATATTCATTGCAGGAACATACACGCCCATCATGGTCCTTGTGATTCAAGGCTCACTAGGCTGGACACTGCTTGGAATAATTTGGGGAGTTGCAATCATCGGCGTCGTCTTCAAAGCTTTCTATGTTAAAAGGTTCCTATTCCTTTCGACGCTTCTTTATATTGCGATGGGGTGGATGATCGTCATCGTTTGGGGACCTCTTACAGCAGCGATGCCCTCAGAAGGTATCCAGTTACTGATAGCAGGGGGCTTGCTTTATACGTTTGGAGCTATCTTTTATGTATGGCGCGGTTTTCCGTTTCATCACGCCGTTTGGCATGTTTTTGTGCTTGGGGGTTCTGCCACCCATTTTTTTGCAGTATTGTTTTATATCCTTCCTCTATGATCACTTCTAGTGATTCTTTACTTGATCGATCTTATGATACCTGAAAGATTCCTGTAGTTTTGAATGACCCCTTTTAGGTAATCAATAAGTATACAGATGATTAGGGAGGAATGACTAATAATGAGAAAATCAATCAAAATATTATCTGTTCCGTTTGCCGCTATGCTTGTTTTGGCCGGGTGTGGGGGAGAAAACGATGAAGTGAAAAATCCACCGGTTCAGGAGAATGAAAATCAAGCGGAAACAAATCCTGAAACAAGAGCGGATAATAATGAAAAGGTGCCTTTCACTTTCAAGGATTTTCAATTAGAAGTTGATTATGTAGGAACTGATAACGAATACGAAGCTGAATATGATACCATGGGAGCCCAAACAGAAGCTTCAATCGAAGATAAATCAAACAAACATGAAGTTCACGGTGATGAAGCAATGAAAGAATTAACACCGATTTTAGATAAATTGACATTCACCAAAGATTCAACAGATGAACAAGTCATTCAAGAAGTGACAAGTGTTTTTGATTTGAAGGATGCCTATGAAGAATTCGATTTAGAGGTCGTGTTCGATGATGGTACGAAAAAAGAATATAAAGTGAATAATAAATAACTAAATCCATTTATTATATTATCTTAAGTTATAAATGGTAGCATTTTCACGATTCTTCAATAGTTGTCAAATTGCGGTAACTATAGTAAAATGATTACGGTTAGCAAAGGGGATAACATACATTTGCTTTTCATATTCGGACTTATGGGGATAGGACCGTAATAAATACTTGTAAAAAAAGAGTCTTTTTCTAAGAGTCTTTTTTTGTGCAAGTGATTGAAAATGATGGCTGAAAAAGTAACAAGATGAAAGAGAGGGTACCGCAAGCGGCACCCTCTCTTTCATTTACCCATTTGCATCATTGGGAAAGTGGTGTATTTTTTTTTGGGAGCATATTAGCTGATGCTAACCTTGAACGGATCGTAATGCCAAGCCAAGATGCAAGGAATGCCTTTAAAATGCCTACGATTATAAATGGGGCAAAACCGCTGGCAAATGCAACTGTCCATGATAATGAGCTCATATATTTCAACCAAATCGTACCGATGATCAACGTTATGAACATCCCGATTATATTTGCAAGGAAAGCCATTGCAACTGAGAAACGTGTTTTTTCCAATATCAGCCCGGTAATATAAACTGTCGGGATATAGGATAATAAATAACCGCCAGTCGGACCGAATATCTTAGCTAGTCCTCCAGACATTTCAGCGAACACTGGTACTCCTGCAGCTCCTATGAACAAGTATAATAAAACGGAAGAGGTTCCATAACGTGAACCTAGTATAGTGGCTGCCAGCCCAACAGCTAGAGTCTGTCCTGTAATCGGTACTAACGGCAGTGGAATTGTAATTTGGGCAAGGATCCCTATAAGTGCTGCAAATAAGGCTGTAACCATCATCATTCTTAATTTCTCGTGACTTTCCCTCATCGTGCTTCCCCCTATTGTAAACCTGGTTATCAAACGAGTTAACATATAAAGAATTTTAATATGATAAGTAAACACTGTCAATGATATTATGAATTTTATTTTATAAGGGCATAGTTGTTGCCCAGGTTCGTAAAACCTGGAAAAAAATGAAACTTTCTGTAACGTCATTCGTATTAATGGTAAGTGAAGTAAATGAGGGGGGATCATTGCCATATGTCTTTCAAAAGGTAGTTAAAACGCTTATCCTAGGTCTTGATAGTAGTAAGCGGTAAAGAAAAATCAAATTAAAAGGATGAAAGAGATGGAGTTATTTGGAGTTCCATTAGAAACAGTTTATTTATATGGATTAATTATATTCGGGGGGCTAACATTCCTATTTATCTTGTTTAATGATATATTTTCTGGCCTGGAATTACCGGATATATTAAATCCAACCCTCATTTTTAGTTTTTTGACCGTATTTTTTTCGAGTGGGTTTTTGCTTGAATCGCTTACAGGACTTAATGGTGTGATGATTGCCGTGATTTCCCTGTTCATTTCATTTACAATCGTCACCCTATTGAATGTATTTGTGTTGATTCCCATCTCATCGGCGGAGGAAAGCTTAACGTTTCATGACAATGACCTGAGAGGCAGGGTTGGCAGGGTTCTGACATCAGTCCCGGTTGATGGGTTTGGGGAAGTCTTAATCGAAAGCATCAGCGGGAGCATTGCGAAGACTGCGGCCAGTTATAAGAATGAAGGAATTGTTTCGGATACAAAAGTCTTGATCATCGAAGTTAAAAATGGGGTTGTCTATGTCATGCCCCATGAGAATGAATAAGAGGTAGGAGGTCATTTATGTTTAGTTTAATTTGGATTGTTGTCGCCATTGTTGCATTTTTATTAATCGCACTTATTGCAGTGTTTGTTACGAAATACCGTACTGCTGGTCCTGATGAGGCCTTGATAGTGACTGGAAGTTACTTGGGCAGCAAGAATGTCCACATCGACGAATCAGGAAATAAAATTAAAATCGTCCGCGGTGGAGGTGCTTTCGTTTTGCCAGTGTTCCAGCAAGCGGAACCATTGAGCTTGTTGTCAAGCAAACTTGAGGTCTCGACTCCTGAAGTATATACAGAACAAGGTGTTCCTGTCATGGCAGATGGTGTATCGATCATCAAGATTGGCGGTTCAATCACCGATATCGCCACAGCAGCAGAGCAATTCCTTGGTAAATCGAAAGATGACCGTGAACAGGAAGCGCGGGAAGTATTGGAAGGACATCTTCGCTCAATCCTTGGTTCGATGACCGTCGAGGAAATTTATAAAAACCGTGAAAAGTTTTCCCAGGAAGTACAGAGGGTAGCCTCGCAGGATTTGGCTAAAATGGGACTCATCATCGTATCGTTCACGATTAAAGATGTTCGTGACAAAAATGGATATCTTGAATCGCTTGGAAAGCCAAGGATTGCTCAAGTGAAAAGGGATGCCGATATAGCTACCGCCGATGCCGAGAAAGAAACGCGCATCAAGCGAGCCGAAGCTTCGAAGGAAGCGCAGCGTGCCGAACTTGAAAGGGCAACAGAAATAGCCGAAGCCGAAAAAATCAACAAGCTAAAGGTTGCGGAATTCCGTCGTGAGCAGGATATTGCCAAGGCACGGGCTGACCAAGCTTACGATCTTGAAACTGCCAGATCTAAACAGGATGTAACCGAACAGGAAATGCAAATCAGGATTATCGAACGGCAGAAGCAGATTGAGCTGGAAGAAAAAGAAATCCTTCGCCGTGAAAAGCAATATGATTCAGAAGTGAAGAAAAAGGCGGATGCCGATCGTTATGCGGTAGAGCAGGCAGCTTCCGCAAACAAGATGAAACAGATTACAGAAGCGGATGCCGATAAGTATAAAATTGAAGCCATGGCCAAAGCGGAAGCGGAACGTGTTCGAATGGACGGTCTTGCTAAAGCGGACGCCCAAAGGGCACAAGGTACGACAGAAGCGGAAATCATCAGGTTAAAAGGGGTAGCAGAAGCAGAAGCCAAGCAGAAAATAGCTGAAGCTTTTGAACAGTTCGGGCAAGCCGCTGTAATGGACATGATTTTGAAAATGCTGCCTGAATATGCAAAACAAGTTGCTAGCCCGCTTAGTAATATAGACAAAATCACTGTAGTGGACACTGGCGGAAGCGGTGCAAAGGGCGGGGCTAATAAAGTGACAGGATATGCAACGGATTTAATGGCAACATTGCAAGAGTCATTAAAGGCATCTTCGGGAATTGATGTCAAAGACTTGCTTGAGAATTTCTCAGGAAAACGAAATTTACCATTCACCACCATCAGCCAGGAGAATGTCGAAGCGAGCATGAATATGGCATCAAGCAAGGAAGAGTAACGGTGAAGAATAAATCAAGAAAGGTAAGGGCACAAATATGCTCTTACCTTTTTTTGAATAGGAGAATATTTTATTTCCTATACTAAAGGGACAAAAAGAACGTTTAATTTTTATTATGATAAGGCTTCTTATGGAGCACCTATGGTTAGTGGAAAAGCGATTTTTTCACGCTTGTCAAAAGCCAGTTGCTGTTCTCGAAAAAATAATTGCAACTCATACATATCCACCTATGACTATACAAAAAAATTGAAATTTTATCCAACTCAGACGAGAATTTAATGCCGATTCACTTAAAATTCATTTTTTTTCATGGATTTTTACCATTTCCTAGCCTGCACTAATTTCCCTAAAATATTCCAATGTTCAAACTTTCACAAATGGTTCACAACAATAATGAAAACGCTTACGATTTTCATTGTATAATATACATATCCTAATTGATTTCATAGTATTGCACCACTTATCATACAATTTTAATAAATAATTGAATAGACAGAAGGGAGATAATCAGATGATCTTGAAATCGTTGAAAAAAAAGGGCATAACGACCATCATTTATTATAAAGAAGGAGTATTAAAAACATGCAAGGGTCAATTGCATAAACTTAACCTTAATGAACAAACTCTTTCCTTAAAAGATGAAAATCAAAAGATTTTCTCTATTCGTTTATCTCGTATTATGGAAATCTATTAATTTAATTGCTTTCATTTAACATATTAAAATTACAAAACATTTATTAATCCCGAATCTTTAGTATATTACTAGAGGTTCTTTTTTCATTTCCAGATTGATAAAAGTTTTTATACTTTATAGATGGCAGTATCCTTCGTGCGGAATTCCTCAATATGGCGTTCGTAAGAAAGTATGGGTGCGATTAACTATGGAATGTATGGAGTGATTACATAAAAAATTAATATTTTTAAGAGATAATTTTGGGTTTTGTTTCCCCAGGAAATAATCGTCTTTAATGTATAGCTTTATATAATTACCCAAATTAAACCCAATTCATTTTACAAGAGCAGAGTAGTTCGGTTTCGTTCTTATTTAATTCCAATCACTAATCTAGTTCCTACGGCTTCAGTAATAATGGATGTCAGATTATTAATTTTGAGATTACGTACGTTCAATAAAAGCCTAATTGCTTCCACTGAAGAAATTGGACTATCAAAGAATCGTTAAAATTAACGATACGGCGAAGACGCTTAATTGTTTCATTAAAATTTAAAGTGGTAAATAGATAGTATCAAACTAGCAGGGAGGTATTAAAATGAGAGTTCTGGTAATAGGAACAGAGGACATGACCGGAGAGCACGTTGTAAAACAGCTGGCAGACAGGCACCATAACCCAGTAGCACTGGTAGGGGCAGAAAATAAAGTTGAGGAAATGGTTAAACTTGGAGCACGAGATGTAGTTTCTTTGGAAAAAAGGGATTTTTCCAGTGCTTTTTCGGGCTGTGAAGCAGTGATCTACCTGAGTAGCGCCAGTCCCCGGACTGGGGAGGGCAAACCAATACTGGTTGACCATCAGTCAGTAATAGACTCAGTTGAGGCTGCTAAGAAACATGGGGTGAAGCGCTTTGTTCTGATGAACACCATGCGAGCAAAAGAAATGGAGAGCTTAGATTCTAGTACAAACGGTGTCAAGTACCACTCAGAAGAGCTATTAAGACAGGAAAAGCTTACATATACGGTCATACGGACAAGTATGCCTGTGGATAAGCCGGGAATAGGTAAAGTTGAAGCTGGACCATCAATTGTGCATGACAAAGGCGAGATACCAAAGGAGGATATTGCTTCTGTATTGGTCAAAGCGCTGGATACTAAAGAAGTATATAATAAAACGTTCCATGTAACTTCTGGAGAAATTCTGATTGATGATGCACTCCAAAGATTATAGATTACTCGAGTAACTTGCTCAAAAAATAAGAAGCAAAGGGTGATAAAATGTCCAAATTAAAACATTACCTTCCTACAGTTTTAAAAGGATCTGCCGTTTTAGGGACAGTTGCGGCCGCAGCGTACTTTTACCGAAAGGATGATACACAAAAACAACATTCAATCCTGAGGAATTTCCCCCTAATAGGCCGAATTAGATACATGACAGAGCAAATAGGACCTGAACTTAGGCAGTATTTATTTGAAAATAATAATGAAGGCACCCCTTTCTCAAGAAAGGAATTCGAGGATGTTGTAAAAGCAGGAAAATATAAGGAGCGTTTAATCGGATTTGGATCGGAACGTGACTTCAATGAGGCTGGATACTATATTCGAAATAGTATGTTTCCCAATCTCCGGGAAGAATTGAGAATAGATAATAGCCAAAAAATCAATACAAAGGTATATGAAGTAGATGAGGAAGGTCTATTGACCAGAAAGGAGAAGCGGGAAGATAGACAAATAGAACCGTACTTTTTACGAGACGAGGATGCTGTCATAATCGGAGGGGATACATGCCGGAATCCCTTTAAATTAAAGGGGCTCGTAGGACAATCTGCAATGAGCTACGGTGCACTCGGTGAGAATGCCATCACTGCACTGTCGAGAGGATTAGGTCTTGCAGGAGGAACATGGATGAATACTGGTGAAGGTGGTCTTTCCAAATATCATCTCTCCGGAAATCCCGACATCATAATGCAAATCGGTCCGGGATTGTTTGGAGTAAGGACAGCAGGTGGGGAGTTCTCATGGGAAGAATTCAAGAAGAAAAGTGAAATCGAGCAAGTAAAGGCATTTGAAATTAAGCTGGCACAAGGTGCCAAAATCAGAGGTGGGCATATTGAAGGGCAAAAGGTGACAGAAGAAATTGCCCAAATCCGCCTAGTGGAACCTGGCCAAACGATCAATAGCCCTAACCGGTTCTATGAATTCAAGAATTTTAATGAATTGTTCGAATTTGTGGAAAGAATGAGGGATGTAGGCGGAAAGCCTATCGGTATCAAAATTGTTGTGGGGGATCTTGATGCACTTGAGGAAATGACGAAAACCATGAGAGATACAGGTAAAGGGCCTGATTTTATCACGGTGGATGGCGGAGAAGGCGGAACTGGGGCAACCTATCAGGAGCTTGCAGATGCAGTCGGACTCCCAATTATGTCAGCCTTGCCACTTGTAGATGAGATGTTAAAAAAATATGGTGTACGTAACAGGGTCAAGCTGATTGCATCAGGCAAGCTGACTTCTCCAGATAAAGTGGCGGTCGCTTTAGCGATGGGGGCAGATTTAGTCAATATAGCCCGCGGTTTTATGATTAGCGTTGGCTGCATCATGGCTGAAATCTGCCATACAAACCATTGCCCTGCAGGAGTAGCCACAACTGATTCAAAGTTGCAGGATGGTCTGGTTATTGAGGAAAAACAATACCGAGTCGCCAATTACGTGATTTCCCTCCGCGAGGGGCTATTTAACCTTGCAGCTGCCGCAGGTATAGATACTCCGACCAAATTTGAACGAAAACACATCGTTCACAAGGATGAGTGGGGAAGAGTTTCCCCTGTCCGGGACATCACCCTAACTCCCGAAAAAGTGGAGAAGTTAAGAAATAAGGAAAAAGTGGAGAAATAGAAGGTTGTTTTAAAAAAAATGTTGAAGAAAAACGAAATTTGTAGCGATCATTGGTATGTTAATGATTGTAGGAAAAGGCGTGAGTGCATCCAGATCAGATGATAATATTGGAATTTCCTTTGCATTAATCGCAGCTGCATTTTATGCAGCGTTATTGCTTTTAAATAAATTTATTAAAAATATGGGAAAGTTAGAGCTGACCATCATTCAGCTTGGAACAACCACATTACTTCTAATGCCATATGTTTTCCTTACTGAAGGCTTTGGTATTTTTGAAGTATTAAGTTCTTCCATTCCTTTTATTTTAATTTTAGGGATCATCAATACAAGGATTGGATTTTGGTTATTTTTCCCTTGTATGGAAAAATAAAAAACGCAGAGTATAGCTATACTAAGTTATGTAGATCCGTTTGTAGCTATATTGATTTCTGCAATTATCTTGCTAGAACAAATGACAATCGTTCAAATGCTGGGTGGGATATTACTATTAGGCTCTACATTTGTTAGTGAAATTAGATCAGTCAACTTATCAAAACAATTAATGAAAACACCAGCTGAACGTTAGAAACAGTGGGAAGCATTCATTTCCCACTGTTTTATATTTTAGGCTCTTTTCGTAAAGATAGTTGTTTTTAAAACGAAACTATTTAAGGTTGATTGGAGCGGAAGTGCGAGACTCCTGCGGGAGCAGCGGGACAGGTGAGACCCCACAGGCGTTTACGCCGAGGAGGCTCACCGCCCGCCCCGCGGAAAGCGAGCATCTGGAGGGGAAATCAACCACAACTCACTACCTGGTAAATAGCAACAAAGTATGTGAAAACAGCCATATTTTAAAATGTTTTTAGATAAAGGGTCTAATTTTTATGGATATTTCAATATTATTTTCAAATCCTTCTTTCTTTTCCACTCATCAGTTTAATGCGATTTTCTAACAAATACTTGCTTATTCGCAGGATTTCATAATCTTTGTTTTAGGGATGATGATAGCTCGATTGTATAACGGCCTTTAGTAAAACAGATTTTAGAAAGGACTTGGAAAAGTTCAATATACCTACTCTTATTATTCACGGTGACTCTGATAAAGGGTGGGCCGCATGGATTAAACGCAACTCACCCCAAAAGAATTTAATGAAGCGTTGCTAACATTTCTAAAAGATTAATATAGAAGAAACTCGTCAAAAAAGGAGCCTTTGCCCAAAGTGACAAAGGCTTACTTTTATATTTATTTCCCATTTCCGGGCGGCCAGTCAAACTTGAATTAACCGGGGTGGGATTTTCTATGGCCCTCTCAGGTCTAATGATTGTCCTTATTTCATCTGCTGATCGCCAAAAGGTGGATTTTTATTGCAAATTGGCTGTCAGGGAACATATGGGGTGCAGACTGGCCTTTCATTTGGGCCATCTTTCCATGGGGGCTGCGCTTGCAGCAGCAGCTGTCCTTGTCACAGGAGGCATCGCCTTCGTCGGGCTCAGGGCTCCGCACTTTGCAAGAGCTCTGGTCGGATTTCGAAATCAGCTCTTCCTGCCGGTAGCGATTCTGATCCGCGCCTGGCTGCTGCTTCTGGTAGATACCATCGGAAGAAACATACTTGAACCTAAAGGTATACCTGCGGGGATTATGATCGCTTTAATAGGGGCTCCTTATATTATGTATTTGTTGATGAAGAAGTAGGAGAAAAAGCACAATTTTTGTAAAAGCTGAAGATGTCTTCAGCTTTTTTGTTTGCCTTATCTTCTTCAAATCTCTGGCGCAGATTGGAACATAATATAAGCCCGAACTGCGATATATAACGATACATGCACTTACACGAATCCTACTTAAGCATGATTGACTTGTTTTTTTGATTTGATATAGTTTTAGGATGCTAAAGTGAGAAGATAAGATCAGACTAAAAAAAGAGCCTTCTGCGAAAGGGGGTGCCTCCTGTGAAAAGTATACAAAGCCGTTTATTGATCATGCTGCTGATTTTCATCGTTCTGCCCTATTTCCTGTCCGTTTTTTTCATCTACACTTATACAAAAAACAGTGTGGAGCAGTATGAACTTGAAAACAGCCGGGAGCAGCTGCAGAAGAATGCGGATGAACTGGAGCAGTATTTTGACGACATGATTGATTTTCCATATATTCTGTACCGCAACCCTGATCTGTTTCGGATTTTTAATAATGGCTTCGAAGACTCCATTTATTTCAGCCCTATGACCATGAAAAAGAGTCTCGAAACCTTTTATCTAATGAGAAAAGAATTCCGGCAAATCCGTTTCTATATTGCTAAAAACAATGAGTCATTTACTGTCTATAATGCAATGATCAGCACACACAGGTATCAGCCGAATTTTCTTAACCAGGACCCGATCAAACAGCTGTATACATCTGACTCACAATATTTGATTGAGCCGCCCCACACTCTTGAGAATTACAATAATGCAGCCATTGTTCCAAAATCGGACAAAACGATGGTGATGACTTTTCACCACAAAATTATAGACGTTCTTTCTAAAAAGTTTCTTGGGATGATTACAATCGACATTGATTTGGGCGAGTACGCCCGCATTTGCAATAACCTTGTCCAGGGAGACGAATCTTCTGTTTTGCTTATTGATTCAAAAGATCGCGTCATGTATGCAAACGATCGTGCCCTGATTGGAAAACCTCTTCCTGCCGATGAAAAGCAACGTCTTGACGGGAATAGGAGCCGGCATGATGACGATATTATCTTATCAAAGGAGTTATCAGGGTCACTGAACGGCTGGAAATTGATTAAGGTCATGTCGAGTCAGGCTTTATTTGAAGATGTCAGGAAAACCGCCTATACCAATATCCTTGTCGGCATCGGCGTAGGAATACTGGGTTTGCTGATGATATGCATTATCTCAAATAGGATTACCCGTCCCATTACGAGGCTGAGCAGCAAAGTCCGCTCCATTGAAGGCGGAAATATGAATGTCCCCTTTGATGATACCAAAAGCGATGAAATTGGCCATTTGGAGTCACACATGAAGGACATGATGAACCGGATCAATTCCCACATTGACCGTGAATATAAGCTTGAAATTGAAAACAGGAAGAACCAGTTCAGGGCGTTAAAATCACAGGTTAATCCTCATTTTTTGTTTAACGCTTTACAATCCATCGGCGCTGTTGCCCTCAGGTCGAATGCACCAAAGGTCTATCAATTGCTGACTTCGCTGTCCAAAATGATGCGCTACTCAATGCAGGCAGATCAATGGGTACGGGTTAGGGATGAAGCTGAGTATACAAAAGCGTACCTCTCCCTTCAAACAGAGCGTTTTGGTGAAAATGTAAGTTACTCGGTCAATATCGATGAGTCCATTTTGGACATGACAATTCCAAGTATGGTTCTGCAGCCCCTAGCAGAGAATTACTTTAAACACACGTATGAGGAAGGTTACAGCAACGCTCATTTGTCCATTAATGGTGAAAAACAAGGAAACGATCTGTGCTTTACTGTAGAGAATGATGGTCCGGGTCTGACGGAACAAGAGCTTCAGACTCTACGGGAACATATCTATACACCCCCTTACGAAGGGACTTATTCGCATGAACATATAGGCCTGAAGAATATTCGTGACAGGCTGCTTCTAGGGTATGGACCAAGTGCAGAAATGAAAGTAGATTCGAATGACGGACAAGGGTTTTCCGTCAGCATGAGGATCCCGATTAAGACCCCCTTGGGGATGATAAAGACTTACTTCAGGAAAGGAGATGAACAAGGTGAAAGCACTGATTGTCGATGATGAATTCAATGTGCGGGACGTCATACGCCATTTAGGCCAGTGGGAAACTCACGGCATCACCAAGCTATTGGAAGCGAAAAATGGCCATGAGGCGAAATCACTGATTGAGAAAGAACGCCCTGAGATTATCTTTACAGACGTGAAAATGCCCGGTATGGGCGGAATCGAACTGATTGAGTGGCTGGATTCCATTTCCTATCCGGGGAAAGTTATTTTCATTACTGGATATAACGATTATTCCTATATGCGGAAAGCCATTCAGCACAGCAGCTTTGATTACCTGCTGAAGCCGATTGAGTATGAGGCGTTCAATCATACACTGGAAAAATCGGTACAAGCCTGGAAGGATGACTTTGAACATGCTGAAGTGCTGGAAGATGTGAAAAAACTGCGGAGAAACCAGTTAGCCACTGCGATATGCCTGGGGGACCGTTCAGATGCAATCAGCCTTGCCGAGTTTCTTCCTGAATCGGAGGGCTATAAGCTGACACTGCTCTCCTTTTACCAGATGCACAATCCGGATCTCTATATCCAAAAGCTTTCAGATGAACTTACGGACCGCAAATTAGGAAATGCGTTTTCCTTGCAGACGGATCTTAACCTCTGCCTTGTTATCACCATTCGCGATCAATGGCTCTCCGTTGAGGAATGGATCAGCCAGGAGTTCGATATCCCTGTAAGGCTTGTAACTGAAGAGCAGGTCGAAACTTTATCGGATATCAGGACCTCGTTTCAGGCTCTGCAGAAAAAGCTCGAGGAACAAAACTTCCGATCCATCCACCGTCTGGATGAAATAGATGCCGCTCGCCGCATGGAAGACATGGTTTCCTATGTTGACATGTATTATATGGAGGATTTGAGTCTGGAAAAGCTGTCGAATGTTTTCTTCTTAAGCCGCGAGCATATCTCAAGAAAGTATAAGCAAGAAACCGGAATGACCCTGTCTAAATACATCACGGAGCTTAGAATCAGCCAGGCAAAGTCGTGGCTGCAACAAAAAGACAAAAGCATTTACTCCATCTCGACCATGCTTGGCTATCAAGATGAAATCTACTTTTCAAAGCTATTTAAAAAGGTCGTCGGCATGACGCCTTTTGAGTTCAGGAATAAGAACGATCAACATGTATCTAAAGGGGTGACATGATGAAAAACAGGTTTTTATCCCTTTTGTTAATCGGGGCCGTCAGCCTGTCTCTTTCTGCATGTCAGGACGAAGCCCCACCAGAAAAAACGGAAAAGACAGAGCGGAAAATCACGCTGGATTTAAGGAATCCAAAAGTGGAAATCTCCACTCAATTTGAAGAAATGACGCGTGCTTATGAACGGGAAAATCCTCACGTCAATATCAGGGTACATACTGTTGGAGGCGCAATGGATGACCTCGCCGACCTAAAAGCCGAAATGGCGACCGGCACTGGTCCGGATATCTTTACAAACAGCGGCTATGAAAATGCCAAGCTATGGCGGAACTATCTGGAGGATCTCTCAGGGGAGCCCTGGATTAATCAAGCATACAAAGAAGCCCTGACGCCGGTCACATTGGACGGGAAAATTTACGGAATGCCGGTTAACCTTGAAGGGTATGGCTTTATCTATAATAAGGATCTATTTAAACAAGCAGGCATTACTGAACAGCCCGCCACTCTTTCTGAACTGACAGCAGCTGCCGAAAAGCTGCAGAATGCAGGCATTACTCCCTTTGCAACAGGCTACTATGAAGACTGGGAATTGGGCGACCATCTAATGAATGTTGCTTTTGCCCAGCAAAAGGATACTGATGCTTTTATAAGAAATTTAAATAACGGAACGGAAAAAATCAGTACCAATCAAACATTCAAGGATCTACTTGCCCTGCTGGATCTCACCATAAAGTACGGAAATGATAATCCACTGTCAACGGACTATACAATGGAAGTGAATCTGTTTACCTCCGAAAAAGCAGCCATCATTCAGCAAGGAAACTGGATTCAGCCGATGATCGATCAAGCTTCGCCTGACATGAACATTGGTTTTATGCCGATTCCGATTAATGACCGACCTTTAAAGGAGGCCCTTGTCGTCGGCGTTCCAAATTATTGGGCCGTAAATAAACAGTCCATTCCTGAAAAGAAAAAAGAAGCCAAGAAGTTTTTAAATTGGATGGTGATGTCAGAACAAGGAAAACGGTTCATGACGGAAGAATTCAAATTCATTCCTGCGTTTAAGAACATTAAAACTGATGATATAGGGCCGCTCGCAGAAGAAACTCTTCGAAATTACAAAGATGGGAACACCGTCCCATCTAACTGGTCTCACTTCCCTGTTGAAATTAGAGAGGAATTCGGAGCCGCGACTCAGCTCTATGTCGGGAAACAGCTGAACCGCCATCAGCTGCTCAATGAATATCAGAAGTCCTGGGAGAGGTTTTCGAAGGAATAGCCTCTTGCCGGGGCTTTTTTGCCTTCCGCAATTGCGATATCAATATACGACTAAATTCCAATCAATATGTGGCATACCTCTCTTTTCAGGAATCGCCTATAATTCTATTGTACTAGCAAACACATAAAACGAGGAGGAAGACTTATGAACTTTAGCAGGCTTGCCAAACAGGCAACAGCAGGAATACTCAGTACTGGCATTCTATTAAGCGGTACTGTTACCCAATCATTTGCAGCTTCAAAGGATCCGGCAGATTACAAAGAAACGTACGATACTTCACAAATCACTCGATCAGCTATGAAAGATATGATTAATCAGCACGGTGATACTAGATATGCCGTTCCTAGGTTTGACGAATCCACAATTAAAAACATCCCTTCTGCCAAAAAAGTAACGAAATCAGGCGAAACCATTGATTTAGATGTGTGGGATACATGGCCATTGCAAAACGCTGATGGAACTGTTGCAGAGTACAAAGGATATCATATCGTTTTTGGATTAGCAGGCGATCCTAAAAACGCGAGCGATACGTTCATCTACATATTCTACAAAAAAGTTGGCGACAACTCCCTTGATGCTTGGAAGAATGCTGGAAGAGTATTTGATGACAATGATAAAAACGTTCCAAATGATCCTTACCTAAAAGAGCAAGCCGAAGAGTGGTCAGGTTCTGCAACCTTCACTGAGGACGGGGAAGTTCGCTTATTCTATACAAATCGTGAACCGTATATACCTGAGTCAGGAAATTATGGGAAACAAACCTTGACAACCGCTCAAGTAAACCTTTCAGAGCCAGATTCTGAAACGTTAAAAG
Organism: Peribacillus sp. CSMR9; assembly: GCF_033141925.1. NCBI lineage: Bacteria > Bacillati > Bacillota > Bacilli > Caryophanales > Bacillaceae > Peribacillus > Peribacillus sp. CSMR9. The sequence continues at coordinate 38,955 of NZ_JAOPHO010000003.1, read as the reverse complement.
TGGATGGTGTTGAGGATTACAAATCCATCTATGAAGGCAAAGACAGCAAGTACTATCAAACTGTAGATAAATTTGTAGAGGACGGAAATTCCGCTGATAATCATACCTTCAGAGACCCTCACTATGTAGAAGACAACGGCCGCAAATACCTTGTATTTGAAGCAAATACGGGTACAGAATATGGCTACCAAGGCGAAGAATCGCTATACAATCGAGCTTATTATGGCAACAGCAATAATTTCTTCCAAGGTGAAAAAAACAAACTTATGCAAAGCCCTAAAAAAGAATTAGCTGAACTTGCAAACGGTGCAATTGGAATTATTGAAGTAAACGACGATTATACATTGAAAAAAGAAATGAAGCCATTGCTTGTTTCAAATACGGTCACAGATGAAATCGAACGTCCAAACATCTTTAAAAAGGACGGCAAGTGGTATTTATTCACAAGCTCAAGAGGATCAAAAATGACCATTGATGGAATCGATAATCAAGATATTTACATGTTAGGCTACACGTCAAATTCCTTGACTGGTCCATATAAACCATTAAATAAAACGGGCATCGTCCTGCATCAGGATCTAGATCCATATGACATCACTTGGAACTATGCACACTATGCGATCCCGCAGGCTGGCAGTGATAATGTTGTAGTGACTAGCTACATGACAAACAGAGGTTATTTTGAAGACAATAAATCTACCTTTGCCCCAAGCTTCCAGCTTAACATTAAAGGGGAAAAAACATCAGTAGTAAAAGACAGTATTCTTGAACAAGGCCAGATTACGGTTAAGTAATTACCAGTGAAAAGAAAAAGAAAATGTCAGGAAAACTTGGCATTTTCTTTTTTCTATTTTAAAAGAGGAAAGTGGTGAGTTTAAGTGAACAAAAAGAAATATAAGATGGTTGGATTATTCGTTCTTGGATTATGGATGGTTATTAGCACAGGAATTTTGATTCATTCATTTTATAAAACAAAAGAAGCTAATCAGCCAAATAAGGTAGAAAAGCACTCTTACCGGGCTGCCTATCATTTTACTTCTCCTGATCATTGGAAAAACGATCCACAGAAGCCCGTTTACTATGAAGGAAATTATCATTATTTTTACCTCTATAATGGAGATTACCCGGATGGCAATGGTACAGAATGGCGACATGCCACCTCTAAAGATTTGATTCACTGGAATGATGAAGGAATTGCCATTCCAAAATATACGAATCAAAATGGGGATCCATGGACAGGGTCAGTCGTTATAGACACGGAAAATACAGCTGGGTTTGGAAAAGAGGCTTTTGTGGCGATCGCAACACAACCTTCTAAGGATGGCCAGAAACAAGAACAATTTCTATGGTACAGCACGGACAAAGGAAATACGTTTACCTCTTACAGTGACGAGCCTATTATGAAAAATCCAGGAACGAAGGATTTTAGAGATCCAAAAATCATCTGGGATAACACAAATCAAAAATGGGTCATGACCTTGGCCGAAGGATCGAAAATAGGTTTTTATGAGTCTAATAACCTGAAAGATTGGCGCTATACGAGTAGCTTTTCCACTAAGAACATTGGAGTTTTAGAGTGCCCTGACCTTTACCAGATCCGCGCTGATGACGGGACAGTAAAGTGGGTGCTGGGCGTCAGTGCAAACGGAAAAGCAGCAGGGAAACCCAACACCTATGCATACTGGACAGGAACGTTTAATGGAACGGAATTTCTTCTAGATAACCATGAACCGCAATGGCTAGACTACGGTTTCGATTGGTATGGCGGAGTAACGTTTGAAGATGGCAAGGCAAGTGACAAATTAGACAAACGCTATGCCCTCGCTTGGATGAATAACTGGGCCTACGCCAACAATACGCCGACATTAAAAGAAGGGTTTAACGGAATGGATTCGATCATCCGTCAAATTGAACTAAAGCGTGAAGGAGAGAACAAGTATTATCTTTCTTCACAGCCTTCAGAAGCATTAAAAGAATTGACAAGCTCAACGAATTCTTTTGATAAAATCGAAGTGGATGGCTCGGAAACACTTGATGTTAAAGGAGGTGCCTATCAAGTAGAGGCAGATCTCTCATGGTCGGATTTTAAGACTGCAGGATTTAGGCTCAGGGAGTCAGATGATCAAAAACGCCACGTTGACGTAGGCATTTCTGCAGAAGGAAATTACTCTTATGTCAATCGGGTATTCACAGATCAACCTGACGAAACGAATCAGTTGGTTGAAAGTACTGCACCATTTGATGTCAGTAAGAAGAAGGTTCATTTAAAGATTCTCGTCGATAAAACGAGTATTGAAGTTTTTGTGGATGATGGAAAGGTTGCTTATTCAAACTTAATATTCCCTCATGCTGAAGATAAAGGAATTACTCTCTTCTCCGAGGGCGGAAAAGCGATCTTTAAGAATATGAAGGTTACACATTTTGATCCGATTAATTGAACCTCATCTTGGCAGATACCTTTCATATGGGTACACATACATTCTTTTATAAAGAAATAACTCTTCAAATATTAAAATTTACTAAAAGGGGTACCACCACATCGCCATCAAGCTAAGCGCGCAAGAGATAATATAAAAGTGTGTTCTCTTTAATTTGCTAAGGTAACACTAAAAATGCTCATGACAAAAAAAACCATCAAATAGTTTTTTAAAAAAAATATTAGGCAGCTTTAAGTTTTTGTGACAGACGTAGAAAAACTTTTGATAATTCTTTGGCGTCCTTTTATAATCCTTGATAAAACAATAAATAATAGTCTTTTATCATATAGATGGATTTATATTCACTTAACTCCTTCTTTTTCTTATCTAAAAGTAACTGACGCATTCTAAACATCGTAGATGAACAGAGTAAAATGCTAATAAGTTGCCCATACAAGTGACACTCTAAGCGTTCCCTCTTAATCTCTATGCACTTGTCAATTTGAAAGAAAGATTTCCATGTCTTAAATAGAATTTCAATCTACCAACGTAACGAATACAGTTCATGAATATGTTCCGTTGGAACGTCTTCTAAAGAAAGATTTGTAATAATATGTTCATTCCACTTAATCGTTTGCTTCGGTCTTTATAGGTAATGCCCTTCTTCTTTTCTTTTTTTGCTTGTTCTTTCAATCTTTTCTCTGTTTGTACCTCAGTTAGTCGATGAATAATCACTCGGGCGGGTAGTTTTTGATACAGTCCAATGTATGCTTCTGAAATTTCAAGTGTTTGACCAGGTTGTAATTGATTCATAAGCTCTTCCGTGTCTAACTGAATAAAGAGAGTACCTTTCTTCACAGTCCCATTCCGAAAAAACTCTGGTTCATCATTCTTACGATATATATACGAGAATTCAACTTCAAACGTGAGACAAAGTAAGCACCTTCATCATTCATTTTCTGTAAGTCGTGTAAGTCGAAATACCCTAAATCCCTTATGTATAAGTCTTTCGGTTGAATGGTTAGTAGACTTGTGGAACCGAAGGTTTTATCATTTTATCTCCCTTCTCCTACATAAACGTGGAGGAACTTCCCACTCAATAAGTCATATTCAAGTTGGATTTTAACACCTGCGGTATGGCTATTTCCGCCAGAACCTTGATAATGTGAAGCAAACTTATCTGGAAGTTGAAATGTTGTAGAATCTAGGATCCGAATACGTTTAAAAGTCGTGGAGTATGGATGAAGTATTTCTTGTGTTGAATGAATTCTTTGAGTTAAAAGATTAGCTAGAAGTTGTTAAAGAAACTGTACGGCTGAACCATTAAATCGTTGATTAAGCCCTTAGGGGCTCATGAGGACACATGTAGATGCTTCGAGACGGCTACACAATTGTATTAGTGGTGTACTCGCGGCCTGTTGACTAAGCCATACACATAAAGCAATTAATTCTTGTGCTTGATATTTACTTGTACGTTAAACAAAACCAACTTCTGGAGTTAGTATAGTTTCATGGACACATTTTAGTTAAGTCCAACAATGATTTTTGAGAGGATGTGTTCGAACGTAAGAATACATATAAAAAATATAATAATGAATTCAAGAAGACTTTTGTAGATCTTTATCACTCGGGTAATTCAGTAAGAGAATTAAGTGGCGAATATGGTGTATCAGACGTAACTATTTATAAATGGGTTAAAGAATTTACCCCTATCGGTTTAGGGAATGAGTCTATGACTCCGAAGGAATTAGCCGCCATACAGAAGGAAAACCTTCGGTTAAAGCAGGAAGTTGAAATCTTAAAAAAGGCTATGGCCATATTCGCGAAAAAATAACCGAGACAGATCTTACCGAATTTATCGAGGAAAATAGGAATCTATACCCTGTACAGAGAATGTGTGAAGTATTAGAAATCCCAAGAAGCAGCCATTATCAGTCTCTTCAACTTGTCGTATCCAATCGCGAACAGGAAAACAAAGAACTAACGAATAAAATGAATCTCATTTACCTAGAAAGCAAGGGAAGGTATGGTGCTCCTAAGATACATCAAATCCTATTAACCAAAGGATTTTCCCTCAGTCTAAAGCGTGTTCAACGCTTAATGAGCAAGGCGAGTATTCGTTCTATCACGAAGAAAAAATACCGTCCTTATCCATCTAAAGAAAAAGTTATTCAGTTAGATAATTTGCTTAAACGAGACTTTACCACCCAGACCATTAATGAGAAATGGGTAGCTGATATTACGTATATCCACACGTTAAAAGACGGATGGTGTTATTTAGCTTCTGTATTGGATCTTGATTCTAAGAAAGTAGTAGGGTATTCCTTTTCACGTTCTATGACGACAGAACTGGTCATAAAAGCTTTCGATAACGCTCACTCTTCACAAAAGCCCTCGGAGGGCTTAGTTCTTCATACGGATCTTGGCTCACAATATACAAGCAGTGAGTTTACTCAACATACCCAGAATCATCATATTAAGCAATCCTTTAGTCAGAAAGGTTGCCCGTACGATAATGCCTGTATTGAATCCTTTCATGCGATATTAAAAAAGGAAGAAGTCAACCACGTCCAGTATCTAGATTACCAAACAGCTAAATTAGCGATATTCCAATTTATTGAAGGTTGGTATAACCGAAAAAGAATTCACAGCAGCTTAGGATCTAAAACTCCACAAGCTATTGAAGACCAAATTAGAAATGCAGCTTAAGATTTAACTTTTTTGTGTCCAAAATATTGACCCAAATCCATTCTTTAGCTAATTGTTGTAGAGAAGATGGGATAATAGTTTTGAAGTTCTTGAGAAAAGAGATTCATTTCGTCTGAAACAGAAAAACTCATAGAAAACGCCATCCTTCCTGTATATTTCTACAAAAGGAATAGCGTTTTTTCGTTATGATGATACAAATTTACCTTAGCTTGTTGGCGGTACCCCTAATATAGTTCTCACATGTCACTGCAAAATTCTATATACTAAAATTAATTAAACTAGAATACACGAAGAACCTTTAAATAAAAGTGTAATACGAGGAGGAGATATCATGCTTATTACGGAACGGCATCAATTAATTTTAAAGCTGTTAAAAGAAAAGGGGAATGTTAAGATTCATGAGCTAGTAGAATTAACAAATACTTCAGAATCTACTTTGCGTCGTGATCTAGATCAATTAGAAAAGCAGAACTACTTAAAACGAGTACATGGTGGAGCTTCACTATTACATAGTAAACGAGACGAACCAAGTGTGTTTGAGAAAATAACGCAGAACCTTGAGGAAAAAGCTAAGATAGCAAAATATGCGGCAGAACTAATTTTGGACGGCGACTGTGTTTATCTTGATGCTGGAACAACAACGTATCAGATGATCAAACATTTAAGGCAAAAAGATATCGTTGTCATTACAAACGGAATTGATCATTTAGATGCATTACTTGAAAATGAAATATGTACATATTTTATTGGTGGATTTGTTAAAAAGATTACTAAAGCAACAGTTGGACGTTATGCATACGAAAGTATAAAAAAATACAGATTTGATAAGTGTTTCATGGGTGCGAACGCTATTCATTATAATTTTGGATTGACTACCCCAGATCCAGAAGAGGCGCAAATAAAAGAAAGAGCCATTTTTTTGTCACGTGAGACCTTTGTATTAGCAGATCATACAAAATTTGGAGAAGTATCATTTTCTAAGTTTGCAGATTTAAACCAAACAAAAGTTATTACGAATGAAGAAAGTACAATAACGTTAGGAAAATATAAGGAGAAAACGGAGATAATTATTGTGAGGGATTAAAAACTAAATTTGCTATCGTTGAAGGAAAGCTGGTATTCAAACTGTCTGATTCAGACAGTTTGAATACCAGCTTTTTTGAAAATTCTGAAATTATTTTATTGGAAATTCCCCCCTTTGTTTTATCAATATAATAAAGAATGCTTGATTTATTGTAATGTGATCAATTAACAATGAGGGAAAATCTGCTCCATCTATTAAACATTCCATTTGAAAGTTTAATATTTTATGTTATCAATATATTTTTTGTAATAATTGGAACCATTGACAATTACAAACAGCTTTAATATAATCAAAATCAATCAAAACCAACCAAATTCATTCAATTATAATTATAATGTGTAAAGGGTAATTATATTGTTTTACAAGGGATGAAAGCGTTATCAATAAATAGTCAATGTGAAAAAACTATCAAAATCAACCATATCTCCATTATTTCAACCAAAAATATTCATTTAAGGAGGTGATCTAGTTTAAGAGATTGAGAGCGGTAACAATTTCTCGTTCTGTAGCTAATTATTTTCATCTTCAAAAACTAGGGGGATTAATATGAAAAAATATGTAAAAATTCTAGGAATACTAGTTTTGACGTTTGTAATTGCCGCGATGACGGCATGTAGTGGGGCTAGTGAATCATCAAATGGATCAACAGACGGTAACGAAGGACAAGAAGGTAACAAACAATTAACGATCGGTGTAGCGGTGGGTAGTTTAGCAAACCCTTTCTTCGTCTCCATGGGTAAAGGTGCTGAAGAAGCAGGAAAAGAATTAGGTGCTGAAGTTCTAGTTGAAAGCGCTGAATATGATCTAGCAAAACAAGCAGCTCAAATTGAAAACTTTATTACGAAAAAGGTAGATATTATTCTTTTAAATGCTGTTGATACAAAAGGAATTGCGGCAGCTGTTCAACAGGCCAAAGCTGCTGATATTCCAGTAGTTGCTGTAGATACTAATGCTGAAGGTGGTGTCGATGCCACTGTTACTTCAGACAACTATCAAGCTGGTAAACTGGCCGGAGAATATGTGATTGAAAAATTAGGTGGAAAAGGAAAAATAGCTATTATTGATGGACCTCCTGTTTCGGCTGTATCTGATCGTATTCAAGGATTTGAAGATGCAATAAAGGATTCCGAAATTAAAGTAATCGCGAAGCAAAATGGAGAAGGGAATCGCGAAAAGGCATTAACGGTGATGGAAAGTATTTTACAAGCTAATTCATCAGGCTCTATTGACGCTGTATTTGCGATTAATGATCCAGCAGCAATTGGTGTTGAAATTGCTCAAGAGCAAGCGAATCGTAAAAATGAATTTTTCATTGTCGGAGTGGACGGTGCTCCTGAAGCCACAGAAGCAATGGCAAAGGAAGGAAGTACAATTGCTGCAACTTCAGCTCAGTCACCTAGTAACATGATCAAAAAAGCTGTTGAAATCGGAATGAAAGTGAAAAATGGTGAAGAAGTTGAGGAGCTTATTAAAGTTCCAGTTGAGATTGTAACTCAAGATACATTAGATTCTTACCAAGGTTGGTAAGAATCTTTCAATAAATAGGCTGATAAGGATTCCTCCTTTAATCTGCCTATTCAAATCAATATAAGGGGTGAGATAAAGGTATGGCTGTCAATGAAATGTCGCTTAAAGGCCAACAAATTCTAAAAAAGCCAGTGTTGAATATGGCAGGGATTAGTAAAACGTTCTCAAGTGTAACCGTATTGAACAATGTGAGAATGGAACTTTATCCAGGTGAAGTACATGCATTAATGGGAGAGAATGGCGCTGGAAAGTCAACTTTCATGAAAATCCTCGCAGGCATTCATACACCTGATGACAATGGTGGGAAAATCTACTTGAAAGGTCAACCAATTTTATGGAAGGACCCTACTGATGCAAGGAACAAAGGAATTAGTGTTATTCATCAGGAGTTAAACCTTTCTCCTAATTTAACAATAAGTGAAAATATCTTAATGGGTTCGAACTTTCCTAGAAATGGTTTAGGAATGGTGAAATGGGATGAGGTCCATGAACGTGCCCAAGAGGTGTTAGATTCAATGGGGTCGAATTTAAATCCACGCCAATTGGTTTCGACCTTAAGTGTTGCTCAACAACAAATGGTCGAGATCGCCCGAGCATTATCCTTTAATGCAGAGGTACTCATAATGGATGAACCAACCGCCTCTTTAACAGATAAAGAAATAAAAAAGCTGTTTGAAATAATTGATGATTTGAAAAAGCAGGGAGTTGCTATTGTATATATCTCTCACAGAATGGAAGAAATCTTTAAAATTTCTAATAGGTTCACTGTATTACGTGACGGCGAATGGATTGCAAGTGGGCCGATTGAAGAGACAAATCCTGATCATCTCGTAAAGCTAATGGTAGGACGGGATTTAAAGGACTTGTTTAATCGGTCAAAAGCTTTTGGTACAAAATATCCAAAGGAAGTTTCACCTGTACTTGAATTGAAAAATGTTTCTGATAACACGATTGTAAAGAATGTATCTTTAAAAATTTACCCAGGTGAAATTGTTGGTTTAGCGGGGCTTGTTGGAGCTGGCAGAACAGAATTGGTTAGGGCCATTTTCGGTTTGTCCGAGTTGAAAAGTGGCGAAATATTGGTTGATGGTCAATCTGTTAAAATCAAATCCTCAATAGATGCTATTGCTAATAGGATTGCACATGTACCTGAAAGCAGGAAAGAACAAGGGTTATTTTTATCATTGTCCGTAAAAGAGAACATCATAATGGCTGAATTGAAAAAACACGCTAAAGCAGGAATTGTTAGTTGGAAGCAAGCAAATGAAAGCGCTAACCAATATATTGAAGACTTAAATATAAAAATAGCTTCCCCAGAACAGCAAGTATCAAACTTAAGTGGTGGGAATCAACAAAAGGTAGTGATCGCTAGGTGGCTATCAATTGCACCAAAGGTATTACTACTTGATGAACCAACACGAGGGGTTGATATAGGTGCCAAGACTGAAATCCACAAAATTGTGTCAAAGCTTGCAGATGAAGGATTGGCCGTTTTAATGATATCATCTGAACTTCCTGAAGTATTGGGGGTAAGTGATCGAATACTTGTCATGAGTGAAGGAAGGTTAACAGGCGAGCTTTCGAAGGAAGAAGCTACACAGGAAAAAATTATGCGTTTAGCTACCAAAGGGGGGAGAGAGAAATGAGAGGGAATACGCAAACTATTACACATTCACAACGCCTAAATATAGGAAATGTCCTTTATTCTTTATGGAATAGGCTTGGCATGATCATGATTTTATTAGTATTGTGTGTAGTACTTTCATTTACAGCACCAAATTTTTTAGATACAGCCAATTTATTGAATGTATTAAAACAAGTTTCTATTATTGCTATTTTAGCTGCTGGGATGACAATTGTTATTTTAACTGGTGGTATTGATTTATCAGTTGGTGCAACAGTTGCTCTATCTGGCGTTATCTCAGTCATGGTCTCTTCTGCAGGAGTTAATCCTATTATTGCGATGTTATCAGGCGTACTAGTAGGGTATGCAGTAGGACTGATTAATGGTTTTCTTACAGCCAAAGCAAAGTTACCAGCATTTATTGTTACACTAGGCAGCTTCACATATGTTCGTGGACTCGCTTATGTCATTAGTGGCGGTTATCCAATTGTTTTACAAAACGAAACATTTAAATTCATCGGTGGTGGAAGTATTTTCGGAATCCCCACTCCTATTTATATCATGTCTTTAGTATATGTTGTGATGTTTTTTGTTCTTAAATATACGATGTTTGGTCGTCATATTTATGCGATTGGTGGCAATGAAGAGGCAGCTCGGTTAACTGGAATTAAGGTTGAAAAGTCTTTAATCAATGTGTATTCGATTAGTGGTTTACTAGCTGGTTTAGGAGGAGTCGTTTTAGCGGGAAGGTTGTTTTCTGGACAGCCAACTGCTGGTCAAATGTATGAATTAGACGCAATTGCTGCTGTTATTCTAGGAGGAACAAGTTTAACAGGTGGAAAAGGGAAAATAATAGGAACAATTATTGGGGTTTTAATTATGGGGGTAATCAGTAATGGGTTAACTCTAATGGATGTCAACTATTATTGGCAGTTAGTTGTAAAAGGTGGAGTCATTGTGGCAGCCGTTCTATTAGATCGATTGCGCGGAAATAGTCCAGCATAACTATCACATGTCATTTTAGATTTTAAAAAAGGGATGTGAAATAAAGGTGAAGAGGATTATTAGTACTCTACTAATATGTTCAACTGTCACTTGTTTACCATTTAATAGTGCATATGCAGAAAATCCTGGGTATTATAATGAACCATACCGTAATCAATTTCATTTTTCTCCTGAAGCTAACTGGATGAATGATCCGAATGGTATGGTTTTTTATAAAGGTGAATATCATTTGTTTTATCAATATCATCCGTATGGAACGACATGGGGACCGATGCATTGGGGGCATGCTGTCAGTAAAGATCTTGTTAATTGGGAGCATTTGCCGATTGCTTTATCGCCGGATGAAAACGGCCAGATTTTCTCGGGGAGTGCTGTTATTGATTGGAACAATACAGCTGGCTTTGGAAAAGAAGCAATGGTTGCCATCTTTACGCATTCAGGGGATAAGCAAGTCCAAAGTATAGCGTATAGCCTAGATGAAGGAAGAACTTGGGAAAAGTATAAAGGGAATCCCGTAATGCCAGACCCTCCTTTACAAGATTGGCGCGATCCTAAAGTATTTTGGCATGAAGAATCAAACCAATGGGTTATGTCGTTAGCGGCTAAGGATAAGATCATGTTTTATACCTCACCTAATTTAAAAGAGTGGGAGTATGCAAGTGAATTCGGCGAAGATGGTGGAATACAAGCAAATAGCTTAGACAGAACTTCTTATACCATGTCATCCCAGACAGGTGAATCATTTAGCTATGAGGGAGATATTACGCTTAATGAGAAGAATGGGAGAGAAGGGGCAGGCGGTTTAGTTTTTCGGTCAGATAGGAGTGCAAAGAACGGCTATGTTGCGAGCTTAGATGCCAAAAACGATGTCATAACATTAAGTAAGAATGTAGATGGAACAAATGAGGAAATTGCGAGAAAACCTTTTACCCTCAAAACTTCAACTACCTACCATGTGAAGGTTGAAACAGATGGGGATCAAATTCAAGTCTCTGTAAACGATCAATCTGTTATAAAAAAAACAGATATAGAATTCGATTATGGATACTATGGATTGTCAGCGTGGAATTCAACGGCTGCCTTTCGAAATGTGGAGTTCAAGAATACATCTAACTTTGAAACCAATTTATCAAAATGGACAGATGTAAACGGAAGCTGGGAGAACACGATGGATGGAAAAAGTGGAACCTCTACAGAGGATGCTTTTGTAATGAGTGGTCAAACAGCGGATAACTTTTTTTATGAAGCAAACATTGAGATATCTGGGGGAAAAGGTGGCAACGGAGCTGGCTCGCTCGTTTTTCGTGCAGATCCTAAAGCAACAAATGGTTATATGGCGAATATCGATGCTTTAAACGATACAATAAAAATCATGAAAATCGAAAATGGAGACATATCCATTCTAGCTGAAAAAACAATAAATCTAGATACAGATAAAAGGTACCATTTAAAAGCAAGCACCCACGGAAAAAATATTAAAATTTCTTTAGATGGAAATCTCATTCATGATGTAAATGATTCAACTTTTTCATCAGGGCATTTTGGCTTAAATGTTTGGAATTCATCCACGTTATTCCAAGATGTTCAAGTTGGTAAGAACATCATGACAAATGAGAAGGAAATTATTAATCATGATTTTGAGGCAGGTGATCTAACTGGGTGGAGTACAATCGAAGGTAATGCTTTCACAAAAGATCATGTGACAAATGTATCATCATACTGGGGAGGGGACTTCGGCCACCAAGGAAACTACCACTTATGGGGGTTTACTGATCTACAAAAGGGAGATGACGCAACAGGTGAACTGCACTCCTCATATTTTAAACTAGGTGGCTCTGGAGAAATCAACTTTCTGTTGGGCAGTGGTAATGATATCAACACCCGCTATGTTTCGTTAGTGAGAGCCTCTGATGATCAAGAATTATTTCGACAAGCCAATACCAAATTTAAAGAAGAAAAATATCAAAAATACGTCTGGGATGCGTCTAAATACATTGGAGAAGTGTTATATATTAAAGCTGTAGACCAAGCTACAGGTGGTTGGGGTCATATAAACATGGATGATGTTAATGTTTATAATGAAGGGGTCATGCCAAATGAAGTAGACCAAGTTGCCAAAGAGCCTGAGAAAGACGATTCGAAAGAAAGTGGCATCCTTACAGACTGGTCTGCTGTTTCTGGAGAGTGGATACCTTCTACTCATGGTAGTAACGGAGGGATTTGGGAATGTCCTACTCTCATCGAATTACCAATTGATGGTGACCCTTCAAAAACAAAATGGGTACTACAGGTAAGCATTAATGATGGCGCTCCTGCAGGCGGGTCAGGTATGCAATATTTTGTAGGTACCTTTGACGGGAAAACGTTTAAAAATGAAAACCCTTCCGATCAAGTGTTATGGACTGACTACGGGGCAGATTATTATGCCGCAGTAGATTGGAGCGGAATTGAAGGTAAGAATGGCGAAAAATATTGGATTGGCTGGATGAGTAATTGGCAATATGCAAATAATACACCAACTTCGACTTGGAGAAGTTCAACGACATTACCAAGAAAGATGGAGCTAACTCAGACAGAAGAAGGTTTACGTTTAAAACAAACACCAGTTTCTTTAAAAACCATTCGAGATAAGAGTGAAAAAATTTCATATAAAAATAAAGTCATATCTGGTGAAAGTAATCTCCTATCTAAACTATCAGAAGATACATTTGAAATGATAGGTGAGTTTGATGTAGATGATATAAAAGCAACTGAATTCGGCTTTCAAGTTCGTAAAGGAGCAACTGAATATACGACTATTGGCTATGATGTTGCCACCAAACAGTTATTCGTAGACCGTTCAAGTTCAGGAAGCTTTGATTATGGGAACAATGTAGTCGGTAAGCATGACGGACCGTTAAATGCATTAAATGGGACTGTGAAAATGCATATTTTCATTGACCGATCTGCTGTAGAAGTGTTTGGAAACAAAGGTGAAACGGTTATTTCTGATCAAATTTTCCCAGATCCATCAAGTAAAGGATTACAAATTTATAGCAAGGGTGGAGAAGTTACATTAAAGTCTTTGAAAATATACCCTTTAAAGAGTATATGGAAAAGATAAAGACTAAATTTCAAGCCTATTAAAGAGGGGTTGATAGTAAGAGTTTATGAAGGCTGTCGAAAATGATCGATAGCCTTTCATTTTACCTAAATCACAAGAATGGAGATGTAATGTAAATGAATAAAACAAACCGCGCAGTCATATGCGTTGGGGAGCTTTTGATCGATTTTTATTGTACAGATATTGATGTTAATTTAATGGAAGGTAATCATTTTCTAAAGAAAGCCGGGGGTGCACCAGCGAATGTCGCAGCTGCTATTTCAAGGCTAGGTGGGGAAGCGAGTCTTATTGGAAAAGTAGGAAATGACCCATTTGGATTATTTTTAATAGAAACGATGAAAGAGGTGGGGGTTGATACATCGATGATTGTTACTGACGATTTAGCACCAACTACTTTAGCATTTGTTTCTTTACAAGCAAATGGTGAAAGGGATTTTGTATTCAATAGAGGAGCGGATCGAAATTTAACAGAGGATAACTTATACCTAGATAGATTAAGTGGTGCAAAGATTATTCACTTTGGATCTGCAACTGCATTTCTGGAAAACCCTTTTAAAACAACTTATTTAAAGGCAATGGAATTTGCACAAAGTAGGGGGATATTTCTATCGTTTGACCCTAACTTCCGACATGATTTATGGAAAAATAGAGTGGCTGAATTTATTAGTTTAGCTAGAAAGGGTATATCAATGGCTGACTTTGTAAAAGTTAGCGAAGTAGAGCTTGAACTAATCACGGGAAACATGGATAAATATGATGGAATAGCAATGCTCCATCATTTAGGGGCAAAAATAGTGGCTGTTACCCTTGGATGGGAAGGCACTCTTCTTTCAAATGGAAGTGGAATGAGTGTAATAAACAGCGTCGAAGTAAATTCAATTGACTCAACTGGTGCTGGTGATGCATTTGTCGGTGCTGCTTTATTTCAATTTGCAAATCTTGAGTCCTATGACACAATTCTTAGTGATTTTAGTAAACTTAAAGAGATCATTCTTTTTGCAAATAAAGTAGGTGCCGTCGTGTGTACGAAGGTAGGAGCGATTTCTTCTCTACCAAACGAAGAGGATATATATAAGATTTAGTCTTCATCGTATTGTTTCGGAATGTGAAAAAATCGCGGTACACCTAGCTTAGGGAGTCTAGGTGCATCGCGATTTTTAGTTTATATAAGCGGTTGTTCAAGAAGGAACTAGTCTTTACACATTTAATGAGAAGTGGCGAAATAAATTACAAGACCTATTCGGCAAAAACCAATGACTGTAAAGTCTGTCCTTTCAGAGTAGAACTCTTCGGGAAAACAGCGACCAAAAGAACCATATCACGCCCCACCGCCCATGAACTATAGAAAACATGAAAAGGACAAAAACAAGTGGTTACAAACTGGTTCAAAAACTAAGAAGAATCTGGTGTGAAGGCTCATTTGGCACCATGAAAATAAAGCACAATTTATATAAGACATATAAGAGGGGCATTCAAAAAATCCATGAACAATGCCTCTTTTCGGCGTTGGCATTAAACTTAAAACGAATGATAAAAGTAATGAACTAGCTACAAAAAAGTGAAGAAAAATAATAAATAAACAGCAATTAACGATAAAAATCAAAATGGGGAAGGAGCAAAAGCTCTCCCCCCATTTTGTCAACAGCCCCCTTATCCGGGGTTTTTTATGTTTCAATAGATGTACTGAGTATGGACGGAGGGTTTCTATGAGTAAGAATATATATACTGAATTTCAGATTAAAGAACTTGAAAAGAATCCAAATACTTCCGAGCGATCTATTTCCTATAGTCCGGAATTTAAGACAAAAACTGTTTAGGAATATAAAAAGGGGAAATCTCCCTCTCAAATTTTCATTGACCAGGGATTTAATCTCGAAATAATTGGAAATAAACAACCTAAACGTTGTCTACAGCGCGGGCGTAGTACCTTTGAAAGGTTTGGTGAGGAAGGCTTCCTTACGGAACGCCGTGGAAAAGGAAGTACATCACGCCCCACTTCTAAGCCACAGTCTGTAGAGGACCAACTTAGGAAGGCCGAGGCGAGAATCAGATTCCTTGAAGCAGAAAATGACTTCCTTAAAAAAACTGGAAGAGCTAGAAAGGCAGGCTTTTTAAAAAGAAATGATTTTAACTGCTGCTGAGAAGTTCGTTGTTTAGAATTTGAAAAATTAAAGGTGGCAAGACAATTTGAAAAAATGGGAAAATGTAGCGTTTGGTAGTTCAATTTTTATTGTACTAACTTTCCTTCCTCCGTACCTTGATAAAATTGGTATTTCTCTTTGACTTAAATCAGTAAGTACTGTACTTTTTGGTGTTTTTTGAATGGTTTTCGCTAATAAAAGGCATGATCAGTTTATCTGGCCTTATATACTTAACAAATATGTTCGTCATAGTCTGTTTTCAAGTAATTCATCATCGTTTGTTTTTGGTGGGAATAATGAAAACAATTGAAGTAAAAGGAAAAGTCGTCAAAAAAGAGTGGGTTTTTATCATCGAAGCCATAAGTATGTAAAAAATCCGAAATTATTTTTTCTTGATCCACTAAGTCGAACAATCCGGATACATAAAATTGATAACTGAATTTATTATATAAAAAAAGGTATCCTGTATCCTCAAAGATATTTTTAACTAAATGACCATCCAATTTTAACTCACTCCTTTCTTACCAATATACCTTGTTATCCATTAAATTATTCAGTGTTCATATTTCGGGGAATATCATTATATTTATTGCAGACTGTTTTTTATACCTTTAATGCATTAAAGGCTGGAAACAACTGTAGGAAGATCGCAAACGAAAAAAGCACATCCCATAAGGATGTGCCGCATATAACAAACTTCTTATTTATACATTTCTGCCACTTGTTTTTGCAATTGGCTATTTTCAAGGTACTCATCATAACTAATTTGCTTATCGATTGTACCTTTTGGTGTAAGTTCAATGATACGGTTCGCCACAGTTTGGATGAACTGATGATCATGAGAGGAGAAGATCATCGATCCTTTAAAGCTGATCAAACCGTTGTTCAGCGCCGTAATCGACTCTAAGTCTAGATGGTTAGTAGGTTCATCAAGCATAAGGACGTTCGAACCGCTTAACATCATTTTAGAAAGCATACAGCGGACTTTTTCGCCCCCTGAAAGGACACTTGCCTTTTTGGTGACTTCATCACCAGAGAATAACATTCTGCCCAAGAAACCGCGCAGGAAGCTCTCGCTCTGGTCATTAGGAGAATATTGACGGAGCCAATCGACTAGTGTTAAATCGACACCTTCAAAGAATTCGGCATTATCCTTAGGGAAATATGCCTGAGAGGTCGTAACGCCCCATTTGAATGAGCCGCTATCCGGTTCAATTTCACCTGCCAAGATTTTGAACATGGTTGTTTTAGCAATCTCATCTTTACCGACAAATGCAATCTTGTCGCCTTTATTCATCGTGAAGCTGACGTTATCCAATATTTTTATGCCATCGATCGTTTTCGAGATTCCATCTACACGAAGCAGGTCGTTCCCGATTTCACGCTCAGGTGTAAAGCCGACATATGGATAGCGGCGCGAAGAAGGCTGTATGTCATCCAAGCTGATTTTGTCCAATAATTTCTTACGGGATGTCGCCTGGCTCGATTTGGATGCATTGGCACTGAAACGGGCGATGAAATTTTGAAGCTCTTTGATTTTTTCTTCTTTTTTCTTATTGGCATCTTGAGTCAGTTTAAGGGCAAGCTGGCTTGATTCATACCAGAAGTCATAGTTACCGATATAAACCTTGATTTTACCGAAATCGAGATCCGCGATATGTGTACAAACTTTGTTAAGGAAGTAACGGTCATGGGAAACTACGATAACAGTGTTTTCGAAGTTGATTAAGAACTCTTCCAGCCATTTGATCGCTTTTAAGTCCAAGTGGTTGGTAGGCTCATCCAGTAAAAGAACATCCGGTTTACCGAATAGTGCCTGGGCAAGCAATACTTTAACTTTGTCCCCACCGTTCAATTCGGCCATTTTCTTTGTATGAAGGTCTTCTGCAATGCCAAGGCCCTTTAAGAGGATGGAAGCTTCAGGTTCAGCTTCCCAGCCGTTTAATTCGGCAAATTCACCTTCAAGTTCGGCGGCTTTCATTCCATCTTCGTCCGTGAAGTTTTCCTTCATATAGATGGCATCTTTTTCTTGCATGACTTCGTATAATCTTTCATGTCCCATAATGACAACTTTAAGGACTTCTTCTTCTTCAAAAGCGAAGTGATCTTGTTTTAGAACGGCAAGGCGTTCGCCAGGCCCCATATGGACATCACCGGATTGTGCTTCAACTTCACCGGAAAGGATTTTTAAGAACGTCGATTTACCCGCCCCATTTGCACCAATCAGACCGTAGCAGTTACCAGGCGTGAATTTTATATTAACATCTTCAAACAGTTTACGATCGCCATATCGTAAACCAACATTATTTACAGTAATCATTTATTTACATTCCTCCAAAATCTTTTGTTTCAACGTTTCCAACACTTTGTTGCACTAGTTTTACGCTGATTCACTCAAACAGCAGTTATATCCATTAATTTATTAAATGCCGTTCATTAAATTGTATCTTATTTCGTAGGAAAATTAAAGTTAGATTAGCAAAAACAAACGTTTATAAGCAAAAATTACTCAGGAGTTTAATATTGAAGAACAAGTATCGGCTGTAATGTAAGTTCTATTTTTTTGCAGAAAAAAATTATGAGCACAAAAGCTCATTACATATTAACCTTATAATTGGTAATATAGGTAACTGTAACTAATGCAAAAGGAGGGGCATATATGAGCGATTCAGTAGGGTTTTGGAAACGTTTTTTAGCAGGATTTTTGGATGCCTTAATAGTATCTGCACCAGTAGCAATAATTTTCGGGTTAATTACCAGTGATTGGGAAAATGAAAACTTTTCAACGTTTGTCAACTTTCTTTACTTGCTGATTGTCCCGATACTATGGTATGGCTATACAGTGGGTAAAAGGATTTTGGGTATACGCATAGTAAGGGTGGACGGTAAAAAATTAGGCATAGGCACAATGCTAATGAGGAATTTTGTTGCTACTTTAGTTTATGCCGTTACATTAGGGATAGGGTATATTGTCAGTGCATTCATGGTTGGATTAAGAAAAGATCATAGATCCATTCATGATTTCATAGCTGGTACATACGTGACATCAAATAAACCATAAAGATTGATAAGCAGTTTAATAGCTGCTTTTTTTAATGCGAAATTACAAATTCAAACGGATATAATTTTTCATGGGAAACCCTTGAATGAACTCTAGGTGTATTTTCATCAAATATAAACAGGGCAAAGGAATTTACTGATTGTATTGGTGGGGAATTACATAATGAGGAATAAATATTACATTGGAAACCACGTTAGAATATCTAATCAATAATCAATTTAACATAATGGCAGTTAAGGTGTTTTTTAAGGTCATGAATACGATCATTAAGTACACATGTCAGTGGAGTAATCGGGTGTTGTTCATACATTGTAAATGTAAAGGAACAGAAAAGCACTTAACCTATATGGTCAAGTGCTTTGGTTATTCAGAACTTCTCTATTTTGATTAATGATGATTTTATTTCTTAAAATCATTTCCTTATTATTAAGTCCAACATTCACTTCTTTGGTATTATTCACCTTTTCTAACAGTGATACTACAGATATTTCTAATAATTCAGGGATAGACATATTTGTTTTAGATGATAAAATTTCAAGTTCATGGATTAATTTAGGGGATAGTATTGGTTGACTCTCATTTATTTCCATGACGGTACCCACTTTCGTAAGAAAATTATTTAATTGTAATCTAAGTATATAACATGAGATTCAAATGAAACATTAAATTATCGTTATTTATGTTAAGAATTGATGACCTTTGTGGAAGAAAGGTCTAGCTGGGCACTTCCCCTATTAGGGGAAGTGCTTTTTTGTGTTGACTAATTACTTGGTAAGGTCATTTCCCTGAAAATCATGATTGGCCCATTATGCATTAAACCTTAATGCACGATCAGGGATCGCCTGATTGATGGGTCTAACATCTTTTTGATATACAATAAATACACTGCATATCATAATGAATAAAGAGAAGAGAATTGTCCAGAGGAAGAAATGAAAATAAACTTCCTACTTCCAGAATGGAAATGACATTTTTAAAGATGTAATAATTAAATATGTCTATTTCGTATTTTATGAAAAGCATTCAATGATTTTCCTTCTAAAAAAGTTAAATTCAACTATATAATTCTATGTGTCCACATTTGTCAACCATTGGGTTTTCTGATAGTATAAATGTCCATTTCATCTTAGCATCGGTTTTTAAAAGTTTGATAAATAAACGAGGAAGGGAGAGTGGTTATATTGGGAAGTCACCCTGATTTTGAACTGGAACGACAGCGGCTGGATTTTACCAAACGTTATATAGATGTAGTCATCAAAACATCAGAAACAAGCAAAGATCAATTTCAGCGGAATATGCAAGAAGCTTTTGGTGATGCCGATTGGTCTGAATCCGGCTTATATTCTCAATTGTTGACGACAGCCAACTTTTTTGAAATGTCCAAAGCTGAACTTGAAAGTTTACGTAAAGCAAGTAAAAAGCCCTATTTTGCAAGAGTGGATTTTGAAAGGAATGATGGTGAAAGAGGGGAAGTGCTTTATTTCGGAAAAACGTCCCTTTATCAGAGGGAAAGCCAGGAACAGATCATCGTAGATTGGCGTTCACCAATTGCAAACCTTTACTATGAGGGACGGATTGGTGAAATTGAATATGAGGCGGAAGGGGAAACGTTTAGCGGGAACATCACTTTAAAGAGACAATTAATGATTGAAGAAGGTGTCTTGGAAGAGGTAAGGGACATTGATCTAACAACGACGGATGAATTGTTGCAGGAATCCCTCTCTAAAAGTTCCAGCAATCGGTTGACAGATATCATTACCACGATCCAGGAAGAACAAAATAAAATCATTCGTGCAGATTTGAATAAACCTATCATTGTTCAGGGCGCAGCGGGCAGTGGTAAAACGACAATTGCTTTACATAGGATCTCTTATTTCATTTACCACTATAAAGACTTGTTCGATCCGCGACAATTAATGATTCTTGCCCCGAGCCGGGTGTTCATTGATTACATATCTGAAGCATTACCTGAATTAGGTGTTGAAAAAGTAAAACAATTCACATTTTCCGAATATGTGCAGGCAGCGATAGGAAAGCAAGTGAAGCTTGTGCCTGATGATAAACTAACTCGAATGCTGGAAAAGGATGATGAAGAAATAAAGTCCGCTGTCTGGATATCAGGTCTAAAGGGCTCCCCTGTATTTAAATATATTTTGGACGAATATGTAAAGGATATTTTCAGGGGTTTTCATCCGGATGCAGATTTTTATTGTGATAAATATCGCCTCTATTCCGCTAAGAAGTTCATTAGATTATTGGAAGAGGATTATTGGTATTTACCGTTATACGGCAGGCTGGACAAACTGAAGGCCATTTTACAAAATGAAGTTAAATTGAAAAAGAAAATAATGCTTGATCGTGTTCTTGATTTTTATGAGGCTAAAATTGAGAAGGCTCTCATTAAGAATATAGATCCAGACATACGCAAGGAATTTGTTACAAAATGCCTCGATAAAAAAGAGGAAAGGATCGGACAGATCCAAAAAGCGATCCGTTCTTCTGTAAAAGGCTATTTTAAGCAATTCAAAAATAAAGATCTTCTACATTACTATCAGGAATTATATCAAGATCCGGAGCGGTTGGCCTCGTATAGTAATGGTAAACTTACTTTTGAAGATGCAAGTGTTTTATGTGAGTATAATCATAAATTATTTTCTGATAAAAGCTATGAGATGGAGGACTTAGGTGCATTATTATATCTTCAGGAGCGGCTTTTTGGTGTCGACAAAGAAAACAAAGCAAAAAATGTCGTCATTGATGAGGCTCAGGATTATAGTTTCATGCAGTTACAGGCACTCAAAACAGCAGTGGATACGGATATGTTCACACTAGTAGGTGACCTGGCACAAGGCATCCATTCATACCGAGGGTTACAAACATGGGCTGAGGTCCACCATCGTATTTTCCCGCGGGCGACGTACACTGAATTACAAAAAAGCTATAGAACCACTGTTGAAATAATGAAACAAGCTAACCGGATTCTTCAGTTGTTAACCTACGATTTCCCGGAAGTTGAACCTGTAGTCCGTCATGGCAGGGATCCAGAATTCATTTCCATTGAAAAGAAAGGTTGGGAAGAAGAGCTGATCGAACTTATTGAAAGCCTTAAAGGAGAGGGATTTAAAACGTTTGCCGTTATTGCCAAAACGATGAAAGATTGCAAACTGGCAAACGAGAAACTAAGTGCATTCCATCAAAGCTTTCATTTAATAGATGAAGCGGGAAACATTCCTAAAGATAAAACATTAATTGTTCCTTCATATCAAGCTAAAGGCCTGGAATTCGATGTCGTATTTGCAATATCCCTGGAAGAAGCGTATTGCCGTGAGAATGAGCTTGATATTAAACTGCTTTACGTAACAATGACAAGACCATTGCACCGACTTTATTTTTTAGGTAATGAGAAAAATGCTTTCTTAATTGAGACATGAGAGGTGGAAGATGGAATGTAACCATCCTCCGGGTACGCTCACAAATGCAAAAGGATATCCTTAATATCTTGCCACCCAAAACCGACCTCGATAAGCTCGATGCCAGCCATTTTAACAGTTTTTTCAGCTATTACTTGACCGCCGAGCGCCTTGTAAAAACCGCATGAAGGATTATCCTTTAATGCCCAGATTATTAAATTCTTATGTTCCATTTTAATAAGTTCATGTGTGACCGCTTTTATCATTTTTCGGCCGAATCCCTGCCGTTGATACTCTTTTAAAATATAGACGGCATATACTTCACCTTGAATATGAGGATCATTCGTTTGTTCAGGTCCACCCGCAGCGAAACCGATGATTTCCCCATGGGCATTTTCCGCAACAAAAGTGGCATTATGCAGCATCTTTAAATTTCTTAACCAGTTTTTCCTTCTGGCTTCCAGATTCAAGGAAGACAAGTATTGATCCGGGAGGATGCCTTTATAAGTCGTTTGCCAGCTGTTTATATGTACATTTGCTATTCCATTTACATCTTCTTCTATGGCTCTCCTGATTTTCATTAAAAACACCTTCTGGTTTTAGTATTTTTTTCTAGAATATCATGGAAAAAGTGAATAAGCATTTAATTTATGTTTATAACTTCATGATAAAGGATAAGAAATAAAAGAGAGATTCAAGCAGATGAAGGGAAGGATGAGAATGATGAAATTGAAAGTTGGTTTTTATTTTCCGGGAGGCAAAGAAATAGAGCATGAGGTAGAAGGAGATGACTCAACTCAAATGATTTCAAATATTCAAAAGCACCGTTATTATAATTTGGTTAAAGGCGATTGCCATTATGTCATAGATACGGAAAAAGCAGCTTATTTTTCTGTAACCGAAATATTTGATTGAGAATAAACTGCATTGGACTTTTGTTCCATTGCGGTTTATTCTTTTTGGTGTAAGGAACCGGAAAAGGGGTTAATGGACAATGAAAATCAATTTTACCAAGAAACAGTTTGAAACATTATTCAAAATGGTTCAGTACGGATATTGGGTTGCTTCCGATACTGAAAATAATAAAGAATTCAGTGAGGTTGAACAGTATCTCAATTCCTTTGCCAAAGATTTCGGCATGGAAGGAGTCCAGTTTTTGAAGGAATACGAAATATATGATTTAAGCAGGGAATTGGAGGATCAACTTCATGAAGTCATAGATGAGTATGAAGAAGGAGTATTCAGGGATAAGCTTGCCTATCATTTGGCAAGAAAAGAGTTTGCCGAAGAATCGCAAAACCATGAATATAATCAGGAAGAAGCCTTTAAACGTATCCTGGAGCTCGAAGAAAAATATCATATTCATATTGAAGAACAAGGGTTACGGAAATTAAAGATAGAAGTATAAAAAGAGAGAGGGCACAATTTGTCCTCTCTCTTCTAATTCTGAAAAAAATAAATTCTGTGTTCTTCACGAATGGGCATCACCCATATCGCAGAGGTTTTATTCACCTGAATTTTGGCCTAATCTTTCAACTGTGTATTGGTAAAATGCCATTAGGTCATTTTGTGACGCAAAACCTGCTTGTGCAGTCTGTTCGCTCCCTCCGCCTTTCCCATTATACGAACTGAGTTCAGCTTTAAAATATTTTCCGCAATGTAAGGGGAAGGACCCACTGTGCGAAAGAATCACCTTTTGCTCCTTACGTGATGCAAATAATACGGTAACCTTTTCCTTTTTTACAATCGTACCTGCAAGGTAAAGCAGATCTTTCATTGAGCTATCTTCGAATATATGAGAGATGAATCCCTCTGCATTTTCTGCAATCAGAGAGTCAGCAAGAAAGTTTGCATTTTCAAGTTTTAAGTTTTCATTTACCGATAGTAGCTTCTTATAGTCATTCTCCAGTTTCTCCACCCTATTCAATATCTCTGTACGTCCGGTATTGAATTTATTCGATAAGGCTGAAAGAATACCAAGACTTTCGGAAAATTCGTTCAATGCCCTGAAGCCGCACTTAAAATAGAGGCGGGTATAATCTTTCTGCTTCTCCGTTTTGAAAATCTTTATTAAGCCTATCTCACCGGTTCGAGCTACATGGGTTCCGCCGCAAGGGTTATACTCAATCCCTTCTATTTCAACAATACGGATATTTTCGGACACAGTAGGCATTTTAACGACAGGAAGTGTCTGTAATTGCTCCTTTGTCACGTAATATGCATGTATTTCGCGATTCTCAATAATATATTGATTAGCCTGCTTTTCAACTGCCGCCGTATGTACTTCAGTCCATTTAAATTCGGACGTTATATCGATCGTTAAATATTCCTTTCCAAGATGAAAGCTGACCGTATTCGAGTCAAACAGTTCGACACAGACTGCGGAGAGTAAATGCTGGCCGCTATGCTGTTGCATATGATCGAAGCGGCGGGGCCAATCCAGCTCACAGTGAACTATCTCTGAACTTGGCCGTCTCTCAGTCTTATGAAGGATCTTCCCATCATTGCTTTTTATAATATCCAGAACAGTGATTCCTTCTATTTTGCCAGTATCTGAAGGCTGTCCGCCCCCTTCTGGATAAAAAGCGGTTTCTTCAAGAGTGATGTAGTAAAAGCCATTTTCTTCAACGGACTCCCGGATATTGGTATCCCATTCGGAAGTCATGGTGGACGTGTAATACAATTTTTTTGTCATGAATGTTTTCTTTTTCCTTTCAGTTAATCAATAAATTATATCACCGAAATACCAAAGTGTGAAATTATGGGAGTAAAAGCTTAACCGGCTAAATAAGTAAACTTTATGACTAAGGTTTTGGGACAATTTTGGTTTATCGTGACATTACAAAAGAATATGAAGTGGATCAAATGAAGTCCGAATTTGTCAGTACAGTTAGTCATGAATTAAGAACACCGCTTGCAAGCGTCCTTAGTTTTACCGAATTGATGCTGACAAACCAATGAAACCTGAAAGACAGACAAAATATGTACAGACAATCTACATTGAAGCAAGAAGACTTACCGCACTTATCAATGATTTCCTGGATGTTCAAAGGATGGAGTCCGGTAAAGGGGCAGGATCTCTATCCGTGATATAGCTGGGACGATATGCTTTCCATTGATATCAAGGATGAGGGGCTTGGCATCCCAAAAGAATCACTGCCGCATTTATTCCAGAAATTTTATAGGGTCGATAATTCAGATCGCCGGAGGATTGGGGGAACTGGCCTTGGATTAGCCATTGTTGATGAAGTCATAAAGTCACACGGCGGATATGTTACGGTGTTTTCCAATTACGGACATGGAAGTACATTTACCATATCATTACCTAGAGTAACCCAGAAAGAAGTGGGTCTGAACAATGATGGACAGTCAAGAAAACTGAGCTATGATATTATGGTCATTGAAGATGATAATAACTTTGGCGGAACTGCTCAAATATGATTTGATGGATAGTGGCTTCTACGTTAGCTATTACAATAGTGGAAGAAAGGCATTTCAAAAGCTAAAAACCTCACCTCCGGATGCCATTGTACTAGATATCCTTCTTGAAGAGGGAGAAATGGACGGCTGGGTAATCCTGAGGAGTTAAAGGATCTAGTGACTTGAATGAGCTTCCCGTTTTTGTATCGACGGCACTTGATGAAAGGGAAAAGGGTATTTCATTGGGATTTAAGGGTTTTTTAGTTGAACCATATAAACCGAGGCAATTATCCAAAGTAATTATTGCATACCTTGTTCAGCAAAGGTAACAAAGGCAGATTCTGGTCCCTGGGATGCCTTCCACGAAGATGACAAGGGTTAAAAAATAAAAAACCGTAATGGGTATACAGAACAACAAAAAAATGATAAATTCAAATATGTTGGAAAAATAAATAATTGGGTACAATTGTAGGTAAAGGTAAGTTACAGGAGGATTTATATACATGCAAAAAATTCAGGCCGGTTTGGCTGTAGAGTTAGAAGTGGAACGTAAGGCTGATTTCGGATGGTTTTTAACTGATGGTTCAGAAGATGTCTTACTTCATCATAGTGAAATGAAGGAAGGAACGGAACTTGAGCTTGGTGATGAAGTTACTGTGTTCATCTACCACGATAAACAAGCAAGGCTAACAGCCACAATGAAGATTCCCGAAATTCAGATTGATCAGTATGGTTGGGCGGAAGTTGTCAATGTGAAAAGGAAACTTGGTGTTTTTGTGAACATCGGCCTTTCCAAAGATATACTTGTATCCCTGGACGACCTACCGAATATTGATCGTTTATGGCCTGAGGTTGGTGATCGTCTATATGTATCCCTTAAGACAGATCGCAATGACCGCCTGTTTGGTAAACTTGCTACGGAAGATGTAATCCAGGAGATTGCTGTAAAAGCTCCTTTAAAAGGAGTCCGTAACACCACTGTTAAGGGAAATGTCTATCGTTTGCTTATGGTTGGGTCTTTCTTTGTTTCCGAAGAAGGATATCGCTGCTTCATTCACGAAAGTGAACGCAAGGAGGAGCCCCGTCTTGGTGAATTAGTTGAAGGGCGCGTCATTGATAGTAAAGAAGATGGAACGCTAAACGTTTCTTTATTTCCCTTTAAACAAGATTTAATGGGGGAAGATGCTGATGTCATTTTCACTTATTTAATGAATCGTGGCGGTGCTATGCCTTATGGTGACAAAACACCACCTGATGATATCCAGTTTCATTTCGGTTTAAGCAAGGGAGCGTTCAAACGTGCTCTCGGCAAACTGATGAAAGAAGAGAAGATTTACCAGGAAGATGGATGGACATATTCTTCAGACCGTAAATGACAAAAAGGCAGCGGAAGCTTTTCCGTTGCCTTTTCTATTTGAATTTTATTAAAAAAACTTTTTTTTCCCTTTGTCCTCTTTTAGGATTTCTACAGCTTCTCTGAACCTCATGGAATGTACAATCTCTCTTTCCCTTAAAAATCTTAGTGAATCATTGATATCCGGGTCATCTGAGATGTCAATCAACCATTGATAGGTTGCACGAGCTTTCTCTTCAGCGGCAATATCTTCATATAAATCAGCAATAGGATCGCCTTTAGCTTGGATGTATGTGGCTGTCCATGGATCGCCTGCTGCATTTTGATAGAAAAGTGCACCATCATGATTCGCATAATGTTCGCCAAGACCTGCTGCAACCATCTGCTGTGGTGTGGCGTCCTTTGTAAGCTTATAAACCATGGTGGCAATCATTTCTAGGTGAGCGAATTCTTCTGTTCCGATATCCGTAAGTAATCCGATGACTTTATCGGGTATTGTATATCGTTGATTTAAGTAACGGAGTGCTGCAGCCAATTCACCATCAGCCCCCCCGTATTGTTCTATTAAATATTTTGCCAATCTAGGATTACAGTCTCTTACTTTAACTGGATATTGCAGTTTCTTTTCATACACCCACATAGATATCTCTCCTTATACCTGCCAGGGCCAAGGGCCTTGGCCCCATTCCCATTTATTTTCACCGCCTGGACTGTTTCCAAAACCCAATAAGGGACCGTATTTAGGCTCAAAAACCGATTTCAATTGTTTGGAATATTCATGAAATTGGTTGAATTGCTGTAATGCTTGCTGGTCATTAGGATGTGTATCCAAATAATGAGTCAACTCGACAAGTACGAAATCCGCAGCCTGTATTTGTTCAAGCAGCTGATAATATTCATCATCCAGTTTCTTATTCATTTACGTCTCCCTTTCCCGATATGGATTATCATAGAAATCATAAAAGAACTTCCAAAGTGTACCGTATTTCAAAGCTTCCTCCGGAGTGAACTGCTCCAAATTCGGCGGTTGAAAATTAATATACAAATTAGGAGGTGTCCTGAAATACTTTCTCCCAATAGGCGGGCACGGATTGAATTTACTATGAAAAGGTTTGTATGATTTAACTAAGGTAAAAGTCTTTTCGCGAGTCAAAAAAATACCTCCTTTGTATAGATGTAGCCTCTAATTATTATGCTTGGGTAATACATAATATGACTCCATTAGTATGATGTGGGAGATAACTGGAAAAAGATGTGTTTTCAGAATATTAAAATATCTTGTTATAGTCCCGTTATCTTACTGTGATGTTTGTCATCTATTCTTTATCTGTTTGTTCTTTGTATAGAAAAAAACTATGTTAAGATTGAACTCGTTAGCTTATAAAGCAGCTCACAAGGAGGTAACAACATATGAAAAAATCAATCTTATCGTTAGCGGCAGCGGCTGCAATATCCGGTGCTTTCACAATTCCGGTTCAAGCAGAAGATGTCAAAGTGAAAGATGGAGACACATTATGGGGGATATCTCAAACATATAAAGTATCAATAGAAGATATTAAGTCTTGGAACGATTTGTCTTCAGACATGATTTATGCCGGAGGAACCTTACATATTTCTCAAGAAGAGCATTATAAAGTCAAGTCAGGAGACACATTATCGGAAATTGCAGACATATATGATGTAGCAGTAAATGATATTAAATCCTGGAACGGTTTAAATTCAGATACAATCCATCCTGATCAAGAATTGGTCATTAAACCAGCGGCTAACAAAGTCGAAGCGGCGAGTGTTGGGCCTGAGCAAAAATCAGAGAAAGCTGCACCAGCAGAACAATCAAAGCCAGCAGAACAATCAAAGCCAGCAGAACAATCAAAGCCAGCAGAACAATCAAAGCCAGCAGAACAATCAAAGCCAGAAGAACAATCAAAGCCAGTTGAACAGTCAAAGCCAGAAGAACAATCAAAGCCAGTTGAACAGTCAAAGCCAGCAGAACAATCGGAACCAGCTGAAACAAACAATGAATCCAAGGATCAAGCAGGAATTAAAAAAGAGATAACTGTTAGAGCAACTGCCTATACGGCTGATTGTCAAGGCTGCAGCGGTACAACAGCCACAGGGGTCGACTTGAAAGCTAATCCTGATGCTAAAGTAATTTCCGTGGACCCTTCAGTCATTCCACTTGGATCGAAAGTTTATATAGAGGGTTATGGCTACGCAACGGCAGCAGATACGGGCAGTGCTATCAAAGGAAATAGAGTGGACATTTTTATACCTAACGAAAAGGATGCCGTGAATTGGGGCGTTAAAAACGTTAAATTGCAAGTCTTGAATTAATTCATCCATGCAAAACATGTTTATATATCGAAAAGAGTAGACACGGAGATTTAATGTGTCTACTCTTTTTGTCCTTTTGGTTCACGGGAAAAGCAGGTACAATGAAAGAAATAGATCCTTACCGATCCTTACAAGGTAAATAGGAGGAGTAGTAAATTGATGGAAAAAGCACGTGAATATTTACAGGAATATTTTGGTTATGAGTCATTCCGAAAGGGTCAGGAACAGATTATCGAACAGGTGTTAGGAGGAATAAACACAGCGGGAATCATGCCTACTGGCGGAGGTAAATCAATATGTTACCAAATCCCGGCCCTCTTGTTACCTGGTGTAACACTCGTGATATCCCCACTTATTTCCTTGATGAAGGATCAAGTAGATGCCCTCGAACAAAACGGGATTGATGCCACATTTCTTAATAGCTCCATTTCGGGGTTAGAATCATCCAATAGAATGAACGATATTAAGCAAGGAAGATATAAGTTGGTTTATGTGGCACCGGAACGTTTGGAAAATGCTGCATTTCAACAGGATTTATTTAATGTGGACATTTCATTGGTGGCCATTGATGAAGCCCATTGCATATCTCAATGGGGCCATGACTTCAGACCAAGCTATTTAAAAATCAAGACCTTATTGAAAAACATGCCATCAGCTCCTACTGTACTCGCATTAACGGCAACAGCCACACCGCATGTAACCGATGATATTTGTCAGTCGCTCGGAATATCAGGGCAGCATACAATATCAACGGGATTTTCAAGAGATAACTTGTTCTTTTCCGTTGTGAAAGAAGAAAACCGCGGACGTTTTTTAATGCGCTATATAGAGAAAAACAAGAATGAGTCGGGTATCATATATGCAGCCACTAGGAAAGAAGTCGATTCGTTGCATGCCAAGCTTAATAAAGCCGGATTCAAGACAGGTCGATACCACGCTGGCATGAATGAACAAGACCGTTCGGAACAGCAAGACCAATTCATTCGTGATGACGTTCCTTTAATGGTAGCGACATCTGCATTTGGGATGGGAATCGATAAGTCTAATGTCAGATACGTCATCCATTACCAAACTCCAAAGAACATGGAGAGTTATTATCAGGAAGCAGGTCGTGCAGGAAGGGATGGTTTGGAGAGTGAATGCATCCTTTTGTATTCCCCCCAGGATATGCAGATTCAGCGTTTTCTGATTGATCAATCAAACCCTTCCCAGGAGTGGCAATCACAGGAATTGAAGAAGTTGAACAAAATGAAGGATTATTGTTTTACTGAAGGGTGTTTGCAAGCCTTCATTCTTCAATACTTTGGAGAGGAAAATCCTGAGGATTGCGGTCATTGTGAAAATTGTACAGATAAACGTGACTCTATTGAAGTAACTACACAAGCACAGATGGTCCTTTCATGCATGTTGCGAATGGGTGAGCGATTCGGTAAAACGATGATCTCCCAAGTGCTTACGGGATCACGAAATAAGAAAATTGAAGAGTTCGGCTTTCAGAAGCTTTCCACCTATGGAATCATCAATAATCAATCTGCAAAGGATGTAGGTGATTTCATTGATTTCCTTACAGCAAAACAGTATATCGAAATGACCGGGGGCCAATTTCCAGTCCTTAAAGTGACCAATGCTGGCAGGGAAGTGCTGTTGGGACAGAAAAAGGTCCTGCGTAAAGAAATAAAAAAAGTAAGCAGCATCAGTGTAGATCATGGGTTATTCAATGAGTTGAGACAGTTAAGAAAAGAATTGGCAGGTAAGGAAAATGTACCTCCATTCATTATTTTTTCCGATGCATCTTTGAAAGATATGGCCGTCAAACTGCCGAAAACAGAACAGGAATTCCTAGAAGTAAAAGGGGTGGGCACCCAGAAGTTCGAACGCTTCGGCGCCGTGTTCCTAGAAGGAATTTCCCATTATGTACAGGCACATCCTGAATTAGAAACGAATATAATGGTTACTAAGGAAGCAGTAAAGAGAAGCACTACGCCATCACATTTAGAAAGCTATCGCTTATATCAGGAAGGCAAATCAATCAAGGAAATCGGGACAATGAGAGGTCTGTCTTCCATTTCAATTGAAAATCATTTATTAAAGTGTGCAGAGGAACATTTGGATATCAAATGGGAAGGGATTTTCTCGGATAAAGAGTATGACCTTGTATTGGAAACTGCGAAACAATTGGATTCTGAAAAACTAAAACCGCTAAAAGAAGCCTTACCTGAGCACTTTTCCTACTTTATGATTAAAGCAATCTTGGTTAAAGCAGGATTGGAAAACGCATAGGTGATTAGGTTTTTGGAATATTTTTTCAATGAATAAATAAGAATTTGGTTTAATGCGTATACTAGGAATGATAAAAAGGTGGATTTCGCGCCTTTAATCAGAGTCTTTATATAAAAAAGAGGAGGTTGCTCATGTATTTTGGTAAAAAGAATTCAGAGGAACCAGAAATCGTTATGGAAGATACGATAGTATATGCGTGCGGATCAGCAGATTGTAATGGTTGGATGAGAAAAGATTTTGCATCGGAAAACTATGATTGCCCAATGTGCGGTAGTCAATTAGTCGAGGAAGTCAGGGAACTCCCAAAAATTGAAAATGAGTATAATGCATTTAAATAAAAGAGGTGAATTATGCCTCTTTATTTTTTTTGCTTGAAAGAAGTATGCCGGAGTGAGTACAATCTGGTTTAATGCTTTACATATATAAATATATATGATAAGATATAATTTCAGTGTTGTTAAAAGAAAACGCTGGAGGGTAATTTAAAGTAACATTTTTATTAATAAAATAATTTTCCATCATTTTCATGATGGAGTAGAAACAAGTTAAACACATCTAGAAAAATGAAATACATCTCTAATTACCAAGTATTTTCCTCGATCCATTTCTGTTCTTCATTAACTTACTTCTATGTACCATTTATCTTTTGGAATTTAATTTTCCCAATTGGAATTACGGACGGTTTTAATTAATAAACATGTACTTACAAGCTTTTATCTGATTCTCGCAGGCACGGTCTAGGAACCGTATGGATGGGAGAGAGGCAGGGCTTTCATTGTTTTAGGTTTTGGCACTAAAATTACTCTCATGCTCGATTCGCTTTGAATTGTTTATCCGATCGAGCAGGAAGAACCATATGGAATGGATTCTTGAACAGCGCAGCCTCTATTATCTTGAAGGGTAAGTCAGGGGCTGTGTTTCATTTATTATCTGATTAAAAAAACTGAGATTTAAGGAATCATTTCTACTTTAGAATCTTTACTCAAATATAAAAAGCATATATATGATATAATGGTACTGAGATATTAAAAATTCATGTCGTAATCTTAAGTTCTTTCCACTCGGAAAATTTGGGTGTAATGAACAATAATCAATGGTTAAGCGAATGGGTATTTACTCACTATTTAGATTAATCGCCATCTATTCTTCTTTTATCTTTATGGCTTGTGATCTGTTATGCATGACGAAGTCAATTCAATTCTAAGGAGTGAGATACATGTATAGAAGAAATAATACGGAAGAAATCATTCCTGAAGAAACAAAGGTGTGGGAATGTACATCAGAAGATTGCAAAGGTTGGATTCGCGATAACTTTACAAGTAATGATGAACACGTTTGTCCGTTATGTAGCAGCGAGATGAAACCCGGCACCAGAATGCTTCAAGCAATCAACAATCCAAGAAACTATTAAGACTGTATAAAAAAAGCTGAAGGGGATTATCCCTTCAGCTTTTTTTATCTTTTTGCCAATTGTTTGAAGCAAAAAGCAGGTGAATGATTAGTGAATATCTTTTTTCTTGAATCGGCCGCCCCGAACTTCCGCGATATCCCCTACGGCAAGAAATGCAGAAGGGTCAAAGCTTTTGACTATATCTTTAAGTTTAGCTTCCTCAAGCCTGTTTATTACACAAAAGATGACTTTTTTATCATCACCAGAATAAGCACCTTCGCCAGCTAAAAATGTTACGCCGCGTCCAAGGCGATTCATTATGGCGTCGCCGATATCACCAAATTCATCACTGATAATCCAAACAAATTTGGACTCATCCAAACCAGCGATGACGATATCCATCGTTTTATAAGCTACGAAGTAAGCTATGATCGAATACATGGCGCGATCCCATGAGAAAACGAAGCCTGCACTGCCAAGGATGAATAAATTAAAAAACATGACGATCTCCCCAACGGAAAAAGGGATCTTCTTGCTAGCGAGTATAGCAAGTATTTCTGTACCATCCAATGAGCCGCCATATCGAATGACCATTCCAACACCAATGCCAAGAATCATTCCGCCAAAAGCGGATGCAAGGAGGATATCTTGAGTGAAAGCTGGTACGTGATGAAGCAATGCAGTGGTAATAGAAAGGACTAAAATCCCATACAGAGTAGATAATGCGAAGGTTTTTCCAATTTGTTTATAACCGATAAAAAAGAAAGGAAGATTCAAAACGAAAAGAAAAATACCAAGTTTCCATCCCGTAATGTAAGACAACATAATCGATATTCCCGTTATGCCTCCGTCGATTACGTTATTCGGCACTAAAAAAATCTCGAGGCCGACAGCCATTAAAACGGCACCGATCGTAATTAAAAGTCCTCTCTGTAATATTTGTCTCAGTGTTAATTTTTTATGCTGGGTCTTCTTGTGCATAATTTCTGTTGTACTTGCACCTGCCAGGTCTGACATAATCATGCCCCCCACTCCTTCTCTCTATATACGTTCTATTTAATTATAAACCTATAGGTATAATTAAATAAAGAAATTAACATTCTTAATTAATATATTTCTGAATAATTCTTTTTGTTATTGAGTATGTCATGCGATGATGAAGCAGGTTGTGAATGCTTGTCATTATCATGTATTTTTATTTTACTCTATACAAAAGAATAGTATTTCTCATTTTATTGAATTTATGAAAAAAACTCCATTTTCATGCGATGTGTGGGACACCAAAGATTTAGTGTGTAAATATATAGGAACAAGGAAATAAAAAACCTTGGAGGTACTATGAATTTCCATTACAATATAGGAGAATAGAACGGTAGAGGTGATCAAGAAAAAAATGGAACAATCAATTGTGGCATCAAATCCTGTCCTCTTTATGATTGCGGTACTTTTGTTAATAATGGCGTGTTATACGGCGTTGGATTTACTGACATCGTTACTGACGACCGAGAAATATAAACGCCTATTGTATATAGGGAGCAGCTGCTCTATGGGAGTGGCTATTTGGATGCTTAACTTTGTTGTCATATTAACCCTTGATAATTCTGGGGTGGCAGCATTCAACTTTTTTACAATAATTTTTTCATTAGTTTTAGCGATTGCTCTCGCAGGGGTTGGGTTATTGGCGATATCATATAAAACACAAATACTGCAAATCGTTTTTTGCGGTTTCATGTTTACTGTGGCAATATTATCCAATTACATTATGGGGACGTCTTCTTTAAACCACTCTTTGCAATTTAGCATATTGTTGGTCGCCAGTACGCTTTTCAGTGTCTTTAGTTTATTTGTAGCAGCCCTGGCAATATTATTTTATTTTAATAAATTAAGTCAATCCTCACTAAAGCCAGTCAGTACTCTCATGATGAGCGGGGCAATCATTGAAGGGTACTATCTTTTTTTGAGAGTGTTACCGATGGATGGTAAAAATGTAACGGGTGAATTTGTTCCGCTCACTCCTTTTATGCTTTATCTAACTTGCTTTGTCTCATTGTTCATCCTTGCCAGCTTGATTGCTTCAAGTACGATCGTAGGCCGGAGGTTGGCAAGAAGTGATAATACTGTGAGCGATATCCGTTATGCTTTAGATCAATCGGCGATCGTCGCCATCACGGATGCAAAAGGAATCATTACATATGTTAACGAAAAATTCCTGGAAATATCTCAATATGAAGAACATGAACTAATAGGGAAAAACCATTCCATCATCAATTCGGGTTATCATGCAAAAGAATTTTTCACTGACTTATGGCTAACGATCAGCCAGGGCAAAACATGGCATGGTGAAATATGCAATCGGGCTAAAGATGGTGATGTTTATTGGGTGGAAACTACAATCGTTCCTTTTATGAAAAGGGGCAAACCCTATCAATACATTTCCATCCGTTCGGATATTACCAGTCGTAAAAAAGCAGAAAATGCTTTAAAGGGTTCAATCAAGGAACTAGAGGATATGCATTATGCCATCAACCAATCCTCGATAGTGGCGATTACCGATGATAAAGGGGTCATTATTGAAGTAAATGAAAAGTTCTCGGAGGTTTCCGGCTACAAGAGAACTGAATTGATCGGCCATACTCATAATTTGGTTAATTCCGGATTCCACTCAAAGGAATTCTTTGATGAAATGTGGAAGACCATCCATCAACGCAAGGTTTGGAAAGGTGAAATTAGAAACAGGGCGAAAGATGGCAGTTTTTATTGGGTCGATACAACAATTGTTCCATTTTTCAGCGAAGAAGGTAAGCCATTTCAATTTTTGGCACTTAGACATGATATAACTGAGCGTAAACAATCGGAAGAAATGCTCCATCGGCAGGATAAATTGGCTGCCGTCGGTCAGCTTGCTGCTGGTGTTGCACATGAAATACGGAATCCGCTGACCTCCATGAAAGGGTATACAGAATTTTTGCAATTAGATGAAACAGATGAAAATAAACAAGAATATCTAGAAATTATTATGGATGAAATCAATCGTGTGAATGAGATAGTTGAAGAATTCTTACAATTGGCCAAACCACAGTCGTTGATATTGGAAACGAAGAATATTATACCAATCATTCAAAACGTGTTATCTTTGACGGAGTTTGATGCAAGAAAGAAGAAAGTCGCACTGGTTTGGGATTGTTTTTACGAAAAAATCCTCGTACAATGTGATGAGAATCGTTTAAAACAAGTCATATTGAACTTCATTAAAAATGGTATGGAAGCCATGCCTGACGGCGGGGTCATAAAAGTCATTACTGAGCTTAAAGAGGATAAAGTGCATATCTCCATAACCGACACAGGAATCGGGATGCCGCCAGAGCAGCTTAAGAGATTGGGAGAGCCATTTTTCACAACGAAAAAATCCGGTAATGGGTTAGGTCTCATGATCAGCTTTAAAATAATAGAAAGCCACTTGGGAAATGTCTTTGTCGAAAGCGAGGTTAATAGGGGTACAGCCTTTAATATTGTGCTCCCTACGAAATAAGCCTTTTCTTAGAAGGCAATGAAAAAGTTGCAGGGATATAATGAAATGCAGAATTTGTGGAGTTATATGGTGGTTTAGTAGATACAGCATGGGGGAAACTGGATTTGGAAAAACAAAAGCATGCTAATATTTTTAGCTTGAAGGTATTTTACCTATTTTCATTTTTTGCAGTGGGAAGTTTAACACCGCTATTAAGCGTTTATTTAGCCAATGAGGTAGGTTTGTCTGGTATCGAAATAGGTATGATCATGTCTGTTGGACCGATAGTGATGATCGTTTTTCAACCCTTTTGGGGAATTGTCTGTGATTGGAGCGGAAAACCAGCAAAAATACTTGCAATTACATCGTTGCTTGCTGGTGTATTAGGGTTAGGTTACTTGCTGTTTGAGCACTATTTACTTATAGTATCCGTCGCAATTGCCCTGGCTATCTTTCAAAGCGCCATTATACCAGTTTCAGACAGCATCACTCTTCAATATACAACAAGAATTAAATCGAATTATGGGAAAATCCGTTTATTCGGTTCACTCGGTTACGGTGTGGCCGTGTTTGTAATGGGAAAGTTATCGGAATCCTTCATTGGTCCTTCCGTTATATTTTATGCCTTTTTCTTCGGTCTATTGATCGCAGCTAGTCTTGCTCTTCGTTTGCCTGAAGAGGCTCCTAGAGAAAAGGGAAAACTTTTCGGTGGAATGAAAGAATTGATCACCATGAAACGTTTCCTTATCTTTCTTGCTATAACGTTCTTGATTTTTGGTCCAAACCTTGCAAATAATGTATACTATGGTTTGTTTGTAGAGGCAAGAGGCGGGACATATACAGGAATTGGCATTGCATTCCTTTTAGCTGTATTGTCGGAAATTCCATTTATGAGAATGGCAGGTACCTGGATTCATAAAATGGGCCTGCTGCCAATAACCTTATTGGCTGGAACGGCTTCATTGGTTCGCTGGGTTTTGTATTTTACGGAACCAAGTTTGGCTACCGTATATGTAACTTCGATCATTCAAGGGTTTTCACTTGGCCTATTCATTCCTGCGGCATTACAATATATTCGGGAAGTCGTCCCGGCCCGCATAACAGTTACAGCAATAACGCTCTATTCCGCCATTGGCAATGGATTGGGAAACTGGTTCAGTACCTTCAGCGGCGGTATAATCTTGGATAAATCAGGGATATATGCAGTGTATTTATTTTACGGTTTACTTACACTGATTGGGATGCTGCTCACGGTATGGCTCATGAGGTTAGATAAAAACCTAAAAGTAATGAAGAAAACCACTGGTATATTAGAAAAATAATAGTATTAAATTTTTCCCTTATTGAAAGCGAGAGACCTTTTCATCTTAAATGGTGAAGAGGTCTTTTTTGCTCGTCCATGAGAGGGAGGCCTCCAATTCGCTAATTGTCAGAATTAATTGTCATTTTCCGAATATGAAGTATAATCTAATTATAAATTAGAAAAGGTGGTCTACTAGGGATTATGGATAAGTTAGCGAAAATAAGTAAGGCAGCTGGAAACTCTTTTGCCATTTGGGTTCTCCTATTTGCTGTGTTAGCAATGATTTTTCTGGATGCATTTAAATGGATTGCTCCATACATATCCATTTTACTTGGAATAATAATGTTTGGGATGGGACTCACTCTCTCGTTTAGTGATTTTAAAGCTGTATTGAAGCAGCCGATATCCGTTTTTATCGGTGTGGCTGCACAATTCATCATCATGCCTGGTGTGGCATATCTCCTGGCAACAAGCTTGGAACTTTCACCTGAAGTGGCTGTCGGAGTGATCCTTGTTGGATGTTGTCCGGGAGGTACAGCGTCAAATGTAATGACATTTTTAGCTAAAGGAAATACGGCATTATCAGTGGCGGTCACTTCTGTATCCACTTTGCTTGCACCGTTTTTAACGCCGGCACTAACCTATTTACTTGCTAGTAAATGGCTGCCGGTTTCAGGAAAAGATATGCTATTTTCTATCTTCCAGATAGTTTTGGTCCCTATTTTATTAGGGCTCGTTGTAAAATTCATTTTTAAAGAGAAAATAAGTCAGGGAACTAAAGCACTTCCATTGATATCCGTTGTGACAATCGTGGCAGTCGTCGCTGCAGTTGTCAGTTCAAATAAAGAAAAGATACTTGAATCAGGGCTGGCTATATTCGGGGTGGTTGTCCTGCATAATTCATTTGGATTATTACTTGGTTTTCTTGCAGCTAAAGTGTTAAAACTTCCATACGAAGATCAAAAAGCGATTTCAATTGAAGTGGGCATGCAAAACTCAGGTTTAGGTGCTGCATTAGCCACAGCTCACTTTTCGCCACTGGCGGCCGTCCCGAGCGCAATCTTCAGTGTTTGGCATAATATATCCGGTCCTTTGCTTGCGACCTACTGGTCAAAAAGAGCACACAAAATCAAAGGGAGTTCCATGGCGGGGCAGGAATCGTTGAAACAGTAATACAAAAAAAGGCAGAATGGGATAAATGAATCCCGCAGTTTGTAGACAAAAGGGGTTCGGAATTAAAAAATTCCGAACCCCTTTTTGAGATTCCCTTTGAATTTTTGCCTGA